>JBMDWS010000038.1:0-7873 GCA_048594695.1 Truepera sp.
TGTGGATGGTGGACTCGAGCGGGGCGACGAGCGTCCGATAGTCCACGGCATACTGCATAGATAACCGTTTGACGCTGCAGGATTATGCACGCACGCTCCAACTGCGTTATTCTGGAGAACACGGGTCGACTGTGTTCGACCTGAGAACTTCGCCGCTCGTGTCGTACGGTGCGGCAGCTTGTAAAGGAAGACACCATGACCTATACGCCAGAGCGCCCCCTGCGCGTCGGTATCATCGGCGCTGGCCCCTCGGGGTTTTTCGCCGCCGAGGCGCTGATCAAGCAGTCCGAGATCCCCGTTTCGGTAGACCTCTTCGACCGCCTGCCTACACCCTTTGGGTTGGTGCGTTACGGGGTCGCGCCCGATCATCAAAAGATCAAGAGCGTGACACGCACGTATCAAAAGACTCTGGACGACCCGCGCGTGCGCTTTTTCGGTCACGTGTCTTACGGCAAGGACGTTACGCTCGCGGAGCTGCGCCGTTTCTACGACGCGATCTTCTACACCGTCGGGGCACCTTCGGACCGCCCCCTCGGCATTCCCGGTGAGGATCTGCCGGGCAGCATGTCGGCCACTGAGTTCGTCGCTTGGTATAACGGTCATCCGGACTACGCCGACCTGCAGCCAGACCTGAGCTGCGAGAGCGTGGCGGTCGTGGGTATGGGCAATGTGGCGGTCGATGTGACCCGCATCCTTGCCAAGACTGCCGACGAACTCAACGAAACCGATATGGCTGATCACGCTGTCGAAGCGCTGCGTTACAGCAGTGTCACAGACATCTACATGCTCGGGCGGCGCGGACCGGCGCAGGGCAAGTTCACGACCAAAGAGCTGCGCGAACTCGGCGAGCTGCACAACGCCGATATCGTTGTCGAGCCACAAGACATGGAGCTTGACGAAAAGAGCGAAGCTTCGCTTGCCGATGACGCGATGGTCGCCAAAAATGTCGAAGTCCTGCGCGCCTTTTCGGCGAAGCCGCGAGAGGGGAAACCCCGCCGCGTGCATATCAAGTTTCTCGCGTCGCCTGTGGAAGTGCTCGGGAGCGACAGAGTCGAGGGCCTGCGCATCGAGAAAAACGAGCTGCGCGATGATGACGGTTGGCTGAACGCCGTCGGAACCGGCGAAACGGAGGTTCTGCCGGTGGGCCTGGTGCTGCGCTCGGTCGGCTACCGGGGTGTGGCGCTGCCTGATGTGCCTTTCGATACCCGGCGCAGTGTGATCCCTAATGTGCTCGGGCGCGTGACCGACGGAGCCGGTGGCGACGTGGTCGCGGGTGAATACGTCGCGGGCTGGATCAAGCGCGGGCCGACCGGCGTAATCGGGACCAATAAGGCGGACGCTGCCGAATCGGTGCGCTGTCTGCTCGAGGACGCTCCTGGATTGGCCCGCGTCACGGATGCCGACGTGGCTCCCGAAGCGGTCGAGAACTACCTCAAGGACAAGGGCGTCGAGGTATTTACCTTCGAAAACTGGCTCGAGCTCGACGCTGTTGAACTCGAGGCGGGCAAAACGCAGGGTCGTCCGCGCGTCAAGCTCACGCGCATCGGTGAAATGCTCGAGCGGGTCAAGTCCAAGGAACCAGCCTAAACCCAGACCTCAAATCGTGAGGCTGCGCCGACCTGTATAGGTCGGCGCAGCTTTTTGTTGATTTTCGCTTGTTAGCTTTGCGCCGCGAGCCTGTCCATTCCAGGGTTAAGGGGTAGACTCGAGCGTCATGCGCCCCGTGCTGCTCTTTAACCACCTCTTGCCCGGGTTGAGTCTGGGCTTCATCCTGCTCGTTGTCCTGGCTGCAGCGCCCAAGCAGGCCCACGGGACAACCAACGAACCACGTCAGGCCCGTCAACTTGTCGAAGCCCGCCGCCTTTATGAACTGAACTGCACCGTTTGTCACGGGGACACAGGGGGAGGGCTCGAGGAGGCCCGGTTGGCTTTTCCCGAAGATCATCGGCGCTGCGAAAGTTGCCATAGACCCGGCAACCCCGCCAAACAGGCCGACATGCAAGGCAGCTTCGAATTGATGCGGGGCCGCGTCGCGGTCGGGAATGCGTTTGCTATCGGCGTTGCCCCGCCACTCGTGGGTGAGGGGGCACTCTCGTCATTCCGGGATGCACAGGGACTCTCGAGCTTTATTCGCAGCACGATGCCCCGCTTTGCCCCCGGTAGCCTGAACGAGCGGGAAGCTCTCGCGCTTACAGCGCTGCTGCTCAAATGGAACCGCGCCCTACCGGAGGGCGCGGTCGTGACCCGAAAAAACGCAAAGGGTCTAGGTCTTTAGCCGCGCACGTCGAGCACGTCCCGGGCAGCGTCGCCCAGAAGGTTCCAGCCGAGCACGAACAGAATGATGATGAGGCCGGGCCAAAACGATACATACCAGTAGGCAAACGGCTGTCCCGGTGGCCCCTGGAGCCAGTCGCGGGCAAAATTGATCATCTGGCCCCAGTCGGCGTACCCGATAGGCGCGCCAAGCCCCAGAAAGCTGAGGGCCGCCGCCGAGAGCACCACCGTACCGATGTCGAGGCTGGCGATGACGAGGAGTGTCGAGATCGAGTTGGGCAACACATGCCTGAAGATCAACCGGAAGTTGCTTGCCCCTAGCGCTCTCGCGCCGTCGACGAACTCGCGCTCCTTGATCTGCAAAATGTCGCCTCGAAGCAGTCTGGCGTAGCCTGCCCAGCTCACCGCGGCAAGTGCGATCATGACGTTTTGCAGGCTTTGTCCCAAGATCGAAACGATCACGATAGCCAGAATGAGGCTCGGAAGCGCGAATATGACGTCGACAACGCGCATGAACACGTTGTCAATGAAACCACCGAAAAAACCTGCGATGCTGCCGACGATGATCCCGACCGCAACACCGATACCCACAACGACGACGCCCACGTAAAAAGCCGAACGTGCTCCCCAGATGAGGCCGTAGTAGATGTCATAGCCGCCGCCCGTTGTCCCCATAAACGTCCCCGCCGAGGCTGGTGTAGGAATGGGAGAATACGAAACGCGCGGAATGGTAAAGCACGCTTCTGGGGGCGCAAGGATCGAGCGCCAGAAGACTGCCTTGGCGGGGTTGCGAATATCTCCCACAGTATCGAAGGTGAGGCCCAGATCGCGCACGCAGGTATTTGGCGTTTTGATGAGCTGCGTCGTTGTGAGCTGTGGGGCGAAGATGGCAACGAGCAGGAAAAACACGATGAGGAGACTGCCTGCCCAGGCGAGTGGATTGCGGAGGACGCGGCGGAGCGATTTTGAGGCTATGCGGTGCTTACGAACAGGTACGCTGTCGCTACTCTCGAGCGGCGAATTCGACGTCGCGTCCATTAGTAGCGAATCCTCGGGTCGACCACCGCATAGAGAATATCGACGATGAGGTTACCGAGCACGACGAGAAACCCTACGAACACAGCGCCACCCAAAATTGCGCCGTAATCGAGCTGCACGGCAGCGTCGGCGAGCCATTTGCCGACCCCTGGCAGGGCAAATATCGTCTCGACAATCACCGAACCGTTGAGGAGTCCCACGAGGGTAAAGCCGGAGAGCGTCAGAACCGGGATCAGGGCGTTACGCCGCGCATGCTTGTTGTTGACAGACTTCTGGCCCAGACCTTTGGCTCGAGCGGTCCGGACATAATCCTGGCTCAGTGTGTCGAGCATCGACGAGCGCATCACGCGCACGATTTGCGCGCTGATCACGAGAACCAGAGTGGCGACAGGCAAGATGAGATGCAAAATAGCATTCCAAAATACATCGAAGCGACCGTTCAGAAGTGCGTCGAGCGTCATGAATCCGGTATAGCGCTCGAATTCTGGGCGCAGTACCTCACGGGCGAAGTTGGCTGAGAGTTGCCCCAATCCGAAAAGGCCAAAACCCCCATAGAAAATGATGAGCAGCCAGATGGCCAGCACGAACGTCGGTAGCGACCAGAAGATGATCGAAGTCACCCGCGTAAAATTGTCGAGAAATCGGTCCCGGTTTAGAGCTGCCAGCGTTCCCAGCCAGATACCTAGACCAATGGTTGGAATAATGGTGAGAACGGCGAGCTCGAGCGTGTTGGGTAGACGCTTACGAATCGTCTCGAGGACGGGTTCGTTCGTGACGCGGGAGAAGCCCAGATTGCCCTGCAGTGCCTGAGACAGCCAGCTCCCGTACTGAACGTACCAGGGCTTGTCGAGTCCGTACTGCTCGATAATGGCGGGGAGGTTTCGCATCTGAGCCTCGGAATTGACAAAACCTGCTGCGCGCTCTGTTGGGCTCAAGAGCTGCATCAGCAGCACCACAAGCAGCGTGACACCGAGAAGCAGGAGCGGCAGGAGTAGTAGCCGCCTTGCAATAAAGGTAAACAATCTCGCCTCCTTAATGTAGTAGAGGGGCGCATTTAGAGCGCCCCTCTAGTTGGGCTAGCGCACCTTAGCTCTTGGAAAGATCTTTCCAGAGATAGTTGCCGCTGTACATCGGGTTGATGTACGTCCCCTGAAGGCTTTCGCTCGTGGCGAGGAAGGGAACCCCTGAAGGCAGGAGCACGAAGGGAGCCTGCTCGTAGCCAAGGTTACCGATCTGGCTGTAGAGTTCGATGCGGCGAGCCTCGTCGAAGGTGGTTCGCGCTTCCTGGTCGAGCGCGGTGATTTCGTCGTTAACAAAGCTCGACTGGTCGGCGTAGTAGCCGCCCTCAGCGTAGAAGGTGTGGATGTAGTTGTCGGGGTCGGCGTAGTCGGGTACCCAACCGACGACCGAAACCGGCAGCAGGTTCTGCCCGCGCAGGTCGAGGTAGTCGGGCCAGGCGATGTTACGCACGTTGATACGGAACTTGGGATTCAGGAACTCGAGGTTTTGCTTGATGATTTCGGCAACGGCTTGACGCTCGGTATTGCCCGTGTTGTAGGCGATGGTCAGCTGGAAGCCTGTTTCCCAGACCTGTCCGTCCCAGGCTGCCTGACAGGCCTGCTGCGCGGCGGCCATATCGAAGTTGTAGGTTGGTACTTCGGGGTCGTAACCGAGATACGAGGGCGGTAGAGCCATAGTCAGCTTGGTACCCTGTCCGAGCAATACCTGGCTGATGTAGGCGTCGTAGTCGAACGCATAAGCGAAGCACTGGCGCATGTTGAGGTCGGTGAAGAAGTCGGCAGGAATGCCCTGACCATCGAGCTGACCCGAGCCCACGTTGTCGTTGTTCTCGGCCGTAACGTTTTGATTCAGGAAAACAGCGTTGACTGTGACAGAACTCCAGCCGAGGGCGGGGTCGGTCGCTGCGTCCTGGACCTTGACGCCAGCACTACCCTGAAGCTGGGTCAGGCCGGAGCGGTCGAGGCTGACGTAGTCGGCGTCACCTTGCTGAAGGGCCAGAATGCGTGCTGCCTGGTCCTCTACGACCTGAACCTGGACGTTCTTGATGGCGGGCGCGCCGCCCCAGTAATCTTCATTGGCCTCGGCGACAACGCGGTCACCCGTGGCCCAATTGATGAGCTTGTAGGCACCCGTGCCGCTCATATTGGTCTGGAGGTAACCCTCACGCAGGTCCATACCGATCCAGTCGCGCCAGGTTGCCTCGGTGCCGTCCCACGCGCCGTTATCGATAGCCCACTGAGAATCGACGATGGCCGCAGCATAAAAGAGTGTTTTGGCAAAGAAGGCCGGGTCTTCTTGAACCAAGTTAAAGACGACCGTGAGGCCGTCGGGGCCGTCAGGGCACTCGACGCTGCCGTCAATGGTGGCGTAAAAGTCGGCGTACTGCTGATCGGTTGCGCCTTCGCCGAGTTCGGTGTTGGCGTCCGAATAGTAGCCGGTCAGCGGCTCCATCAGAATCCACGAGCCCGAGTCGGCGGGGTTGACGACGAGCGCGCGCTGGAACGAGTACTCGACATCTTTGCACGAGAACGCGTTGCCGCTGTGGAAGGTTACGCCGTCACGCAGCGTATAGGTAAAGGTCATGTTGTCGTCGGAAACCGTGTAGTCGGTCGCGAGGCGCGGCTCGTAGTCGGTCACGCTCTCACCAGCGTAGCCGTAGAGGTTTTCGTAGACGTTTTCGATGATCTGACCGGAAGCCGTGTCGTAGGCCTGAACCGGATCGAGTGTGTCGACGTCACCGATGGTCTGCTCGACATAGGTGTCTGACGCGACTTGCGCACTTGCTGCGCCAACGCCTAACACTGCGATCAATACAGCTAGTTTTTTCATGAAACCTCCTTGAAATTTTGAGGTATGTAACCTGAAAGGTTTACATCCAATCACTATACCGTTTCCCATGCAACGCTGCAGCTTCTGCAGATTGCCTCCTTTCGCTTAGGGGTGCAAATAGCGACACCCAGTTGTGCTTTTCACGGCAGTTTAACAAAACTTAGCCTGCCAAGATGAAAGAACTGTGCTGCGGGGCGCTCGAAAGCCCCGATTTCTCGAGAAATGCCCGTCCTCGACGTCTCCTGTGTCCTTGCCAGCTATCTATCTTAAGCAGCTGAAGGACGTAGCAGGGGAACAAAAAACGAGTGTCGTATAACACTTTTGAATCGAATTACTTATCGCGGCTCGAGCTTCATAACGCAATCTGCGCTGGACCATTCGCGTTGAGCTCAAGAAAGACCGGCGCATCAACTCTTCGGGGGCCTGGCAGCTATCAAGGCGCGTTGACGCTTAGCAAACCGTCATAAGCCTGCGGTAGACTTCCTCTGTGAAGCGTCTGGTACATTTGTGGCCCCTACCCCTACTGCTGCTCGCGGGCTGTATGGCGCGAGGCGACTCGCTTGCCCCAATCATCACGATTACCGAACCCCAGAGCAGTGCCGTGCGGGCCGAAGGCGAGCTGACGATTATCGGCTACGCCATGGACGATGAGGGTGTCGAGAGCGTTCAGGCCGACGGCACCGAACTGCTCAACGCTCCGGCACTCGCCGGCGAGCGGGGCAATAGGCTTATCTACTTCGGCTTTCGGCCCCGGCAGGTCAGCGAGGGTCAGTGGCGCTCGGAGATCAGCGTCCGCGACAGCGAGAACCGCGTGACGACCAAGACGCTGACCCTCGAGGTCGACGGCACGCCGCCCACTGTCGAGATTACCGGCGTCGAGGGCCTGGGTAACGGGCGCAGCCGCATCTCCGGAATTGCCCGCGATAACGGCACGGTCGGCAGCATCAGTGTCGGCGGCGTGCCCTACTCCTTCGTGCCCGCGCCGCAGGTACCTTTTTCCTTTGAGACCGACGGCGACATCAATGTGACAGTAACCGACGAGGCCGGAAATGTCACCGATTACGCGCCCTGAACGGGCAGGCTCGCGACTGCCCGTTCGTACCACCGACCTCTTTAGCCCGCTCGCAGCACAGGAGGTCTTGGGGCTCGAGGTCGCCCACGGCAACGCCGACCTCATCCGGGTGCTTGACGCCCTCGGCATCGCCGGACCCTTCGAGACCCTGAGTCCCTGGGAGCTGCGCGCCCCCGACGGGCGGCACCTCATCAACGCGGGCGGCTACGCGGCCCTGCCCTTTGGGGAGCTGTATCCGCCGCTGGTTGCCTTTATCCTCCGTTACCTGAGCGAGATGCGCGGGATGAGCCTGCCGCAGCAGTCGGCCTCGTCGTGGCGGGCGGCGCTCGAGACCAACCTCGTGGCGCTCCTTGCCCGCGACGCGCCAAGCCACCATGACTCGCAGGTCTTTTTTTCCAACAGCGGCGCCGAGGCTATCGAGGCGGCCCTCAAGCTCGTGCGGGCAGCGCGGCCCAAGGCTAAAGTCATCGTCAATTTTGCCCGTGGCTATCACGGCAAGACCTTCGGGGCGCTGTCGCTCACCCCCAACGAGGAGTATCAGGACCTCTTCCGGCCGCTCCTCGGCGACGTGCTGACGCTGCCTTACGGAGACGCGCAAGCACTTTCGGACGCGCTCGACAAGCACGAGGTGGCGGCTGT
>JBMDWS010000380.1:0-18380 GCA_048594695.1 Truepera sp.
AAGTCCTACGCGCCCTCACTGGCCCTTATGGACGAGTTCGGCCTGACCTATCCGAGCGGCAAGGACGAACGCAACCGCATCAACGTAGACTACGGGCTCTTCGGCGTCCCCGAGACCTTTTTCGTGCGCGCCGACGGCACCGTGAGCTTTCGCCACTCTGGGCCGGTTACGCAAGAGATTATGGACGAGCAGATTAAAGCACTCTTGGAGCCATCTTGAAGCGCCCCCTTCGACCTTTGGTGCTGATTCTGGCCCTCCTGAACCTGATGGGCCTAGTGCTAGCGCAACAGGTGCAGCTCGAGCGCGAGGTCTTCGAGATCGCCGCTGAACTGCGCTGCCCCGTCTGCCGCGCCGAATCTGCCGCCGACTCGAGCTCGCCCTCGAGCATCGAGTTTCGCAACATCATCCGCGAACAGCTCGAGGCGGGACAGTCCCGCGACGAGATCGTCGCCTCGTTTCAGCAGCGCTACGGCGACTGGATCCTGATGGACCCGCCCCGGCGCGGCCTGTACCTGTGGGTCTGGGGCTTGCCGCTGGCAGCGGCCATCCTCGGCCTCGCGCTGCTCGGCTATTTTTTCGTGCGCTGGCGTAAAAATGCTGCCGCCCCGCCAGAAATCAGCCTGGAAGAGCGGGAGCGCGTGCAGCGCGAGCTGGGACATCTATGACGTTTGCCTTTATCGTTATTTTGGCGGTACTTCTTTTTATCTATCTGGCGGTGCCGCTCATCTTGCCCCCGCAGCGGGGCAGCCTGCCGGACCTGCGCGATCCCGTGACGCAGGATTTGGAAGAGGAACGCGACGCCCTTTTACGGGCCATTCGTGAACTCGAGGCCCGCGACGACCTGGCACAAGCGCGGCGCGAAGAGCTGCGCGCCCGCTACGAGGCCAAAACCGCCAAGGTACTGCGCGCCCTCGACGAACGACAAGCCGCGTCAGCGCCCGTAAAGCCCCGCAAGCCCTTGCGCGGTTTGCCGCTGGCGGCCATGGGACTCCTGGCTGTCGGTCTCGGCAGCGCAGCCTTTATGGCCAACCGGGCAGCGCCGGAGGTCATCGCGTCGGAGGACGGGAGCGCGCCAAGCATCACGGGCGAGGAAATTGGGCGGCTCGAGCGCCGCGCCGAACGCGACCCTTCAGAGACGAACCTGCTGGCACTCGGCGACGGCTACTGGCGTGCCCAGAACGCCAACCAGGCGCAGGAGGTCTACAGCCGCGTCGTGGACACCGTCAAGCCCGTTCCTGCTGTCGCCTATTCACGGCTCGGCCTCCTGGCCCTGCGCAGCGACGTGCCGACGGCGCTCCGCTACCTCGAGCTGGCCCGCTCCGCCGACCCGAACGACCTCGAAACGCTCTACTTTCTGGGCGAGATCTACTATGCCAACGAAGATATGGCCGCTGCGACCGAAGTTTGGCAGAGCTACCTGAACGCACCCGGTGGTGAAGGCGATACCGAGGTCGAAGCGAGGCTCGAGCTGGCACAGACACTGCAGCCTCTGCTTGCAGCCGTCGAAGAAGACCCCAATGAAGCCAATTTGCTTCGCGTCGCCAATGTTCTCTGGACCCGTCAGGAGCGGGGACGCGCTGTCGAATACTATTTTCAGGTGCTCACCGAAAAGAATCCCCACAGTGCGGTCGCCCTGAGCCGCGTCGGACAACAGCTCTTTTTTAGCGGGCGCAATCAGGAAGCGATCACCATCCTGAACCGAGCCCGCAACATTGCACCGGACAACCTGCAAACGCTGCTATTTTTGGGCAACGCCCACTTTACCCTGGGCCAGTACCGCAAAGCCATTGGGGTATGGCAAGACTACGTCGAGGTCGCAGGGGGTCCCGGCAAAGCCGGTCGCGTCCCGAGCCTTATTGCCGACGCCCGCGAGCGCCTCCGCACCGGAGCCCCGCCCGTGAGCCAAGACCCGGCAGGACAGCCCACAAGTCAGGACCCGGCAAGTCAGCAGCGCACCCCACCGGACACCGTTCAGGTCGCACCACAGGCTACCCTACCTACCTCGAGCCCCTGACATGTCAGATCCGACCAAAGCCGAGCCTGAAAAATCTGTACCTAAAAACCCTGTACCTAAAAGCCCGAGGCCCAAGAACAAAGCGTCCATAAGCCCAGAGCCTGCACACCCCGCACGAAGCGGCGCACCCGACCCGGAGCGCCGCGAGGCGCTGCGCTGGCTCTGGCGACTGCCGGTGCTCGCAGCGCTCGCAGGGATAGGCTGGGGTGCGTGGGAAGCCTACTACGTCCACTTCGACAAGGTCACACCCGACACGCCCGACTTCACGCCGCTCAAACCACAACGCATTGCGACCTTGGGCGCACTCGGCGCAACCTGGAGTTCGGTTGCCTTCGGGCTCGATAACGGAAGCGGAACCCTTCCGGCTATCGTGCTCAACGTTCCCGAAGCCGTCGCCGGGGGCATCACAGTTGGCTCTCGGCACTTTCTCGCCTTGAGCCGCATCTGTACCCATCAGGGCTGTCCGGTTACCTTGCGCAAGGACCTCGCAGCGCTCGAGGTCGCGTTCAACTACCGCGCTACAGAGCCAGCCCTCGCTTGCCCCTGTCACCTCAGCGTATTTTCGCCGCTCGAGGCGGGCAAGGCGGTGAGCGGCCCGGCACGTCGACCCCTGCCCCGCGTGCAGCTCGAACAGCGTGGCGAGGCCCTCTACGCCGTAGGGCTCGAGGAACCACGGGCCTGAGGACTTTTCATAAGCCCAGAGCTACGCAAAGCATAAATCCATTAGCCCATACGAAAACTTCATAAGGTGTAAAGAGCAGGCGGCAGAGTACCTTACAAGGAATGTTCTTGTGAGGAGGACTTTCCTAGTGGCGCAATCCATCCCGTCCGATGCAACCTGGGCGCACCTGCTCGGTGAGGCGCAGCGCGTCGCACCCGAAGCGTTTATTCCTGGCGGCAGTGTACTCAACCTGATGGAAGGGCGCTGGGGTCACCCTGGTCAGCCCAAGGCCTGTACCTCGCCGGTCGACGGCAGTGTGCTCGGCAAACTGCCGATGCTGAACCTGGACGAGGCCAACCGCGCCGTCGTGTTCGCGGCTCAGGAAGCCCATGCCTGGGCCGAGACCGATCTAGACAAGCGCCGTGAGCTCGTCGAAGCCTGCCTGGAGGCGCTCGAGACAGAAAGTGAACTCATCGCCCGGCTGCTCATGTGGGAGATTGGCAAACCCTACCGCTTAGCCCGCGCCGACGTGGACCGCTGCCTCGAGGGTGTGCGCTGGTACTTGGACGAAATCGAGGGAATGATGGCAGGCCGCCGCCCCCTCGGGCTGGTCTCGAATATAGCCTCCTGGAATTATCCTTTTTCGGTACTGATGCACGCCGTCCTGGTCCAAGCACTGGCAGGCAACGCCGTGATCGCCAAAACGCCTACCAACGGCGGCCTGCACGCACTCACGGTAGCCTTCGCACTGGCTCGCCGTCTCGGGCTGCCGCTCTCACTCGTCAGCGGCTCGGGCGGCGAACTCGGCGAGGCGCTCGTGCGCCACGCGGCGGTCGACTGCCTGGCCTTTGTTGGAGGCCGCAGCAACGGGCGCGACATCGCGGCGCGGCTGGTCAACGAACGCAAACGCTATCTGCTCGAGATGGAGGGCGTCAACACCTACCTCGTCTGGGACTATTCGGACTGGGGCAGCTTGCAGAAGCAGCTCAAAAAAGGCTACGAATACGGCAAGCAGCGCTGCACCGCCTACGCCCGCTTCGTGGTCGAGCGGCGGCTATTCCCAAAGTTTCTCGAGACCTACCTGGAAACCGTTCACTCCCTGCGTTTCGGGCACCCGCTCTTGACCGACGGCGAAACGTTTCGCGATCTTGACTTCGGACCACTCATCACCGCCCGGCAGGTCAGCGAACTGAGCGAACTCAAACAGGACGCCCTGAACAAGGGGGCTATCGGCCTCTTCGAGGGCTCCTTCGACGAATCGCTCTTTTTACCGGATCAGGACCGCTCGGCCTACCTGCCTCCCGCCGCGCTCCTCAACGTTCCCAAAAATGCTGCGCTTTATCACAAGGAACCGTTCGGACCCCTCGACACCTTCGTGATCGTCGACAGCGTCAACGAACTCATCACCGAGGGCAACGTCTCGAACGGCTCGCTCGTCGCCTCGATCGCCTCAGACGATACGAAACTCGCGCAGCGGGTCGCAGGTGAACTCCTGGCGTTTAAGGTGGGCATCAATGGGCTGCGCTCACGGGGCGACCGCGAGGAAGTCTTTGGCGGCATCGGGCAGTCGTGGAA
The DNA here is from genome assembly GCA_048594695.1 of Truepera sp. Lineage (GTDB taxonomy): Bacteria > Deinococcota > Deinococci > Deinococcales > Trueperaceae > Truepera. The sequence goes on from JBMDWS010000380.1 coordinate 4,251, forward strand.
GGGGTGTTTCGTCGGGGGCTCGTATCTGGTGCAGGCTGTCACCGAGGGCGCACCCGGCGAAGTCCTCTACGGCAACTTCACCGATCATACCTCGCTGCCTTCAGTACGCTAGGGCGCGCGCCCTAGCGCTGGACTCTCGACGTTGAGAAGCCGCACGACTTCCCTCGAGAGCCGCCAGAGTGCCGCGTCTTCGGGATCGCGCGGGCGCGAAAACGCCTCGCTCACCCGGATTTCGTGGGCGATTCGGCCCGGCCCCGGTGTCATCACCAACACCCGGTCGGCGAGGTAGACAGCCTCGAGCGGGTTGTGGGTCACGAACACGACAGTGCAGCGCTGCTGCCGCCAGAGCGTGAGCAACTCACCGCGCACGCGCATGGCAGTCAGTTCGTCGAGGGCACTAAAGGGCTCGTCCATAAAGAGCACGTCGGGTTCGGTGCTGAGGGCGCGGGCCACCGCCACCCGCTGCTGCATTCCGATCGACAGTTGCCCTGGATAGTAGTCGCCGTACCCTCCCAGCCCGACACGCTCCAGCCAGGCCTCCAGATCCGCGTCCGGCACCCGCCTCGAATGGACAAAGCGGAGGTTAGCCAGCACGCTGAGCCAGGGGAGGAGGCGCGGCTCCTGAAACATGTAGCTGAGTTTCGGGTCCTTTGCAGCGATTTCGACGGTGCCCGCATAGCTGGGCTCGAGGCCACCCAGAATGTTGAGGAGCGTCGTCTTGCCGCACCCCGAAGGGCCGAGCAAACAGACGAACTCGCCGTTCCCGATCGCCAGATCGACGGGACCCAGCGCAACCCTCTCGCCACCCCCTGCTAGAGCGTAGCGCTTGACGACGTTGTGCCCGACGATGCCTGCCACACCCCATCTTGTCACGCTGCTCAGTGTGCTGTCTTGGGGGAAGGCACGAATCTCGAGTTACAGGCAATCTGCGCAACTGGAACAGAGAGATTTACACGCGGACCGGACGCCGCCAGCGAAAGGCGCGCGCGGTGAGCGCCGAAAAGCTCATGTCGATAAGCGCCAAAACCAGCATCATCGCGAGGCCATAGGCGAGAATGCCGGTCATGTTGAACATCTGGAAGTAAAACGAAATCTGATAGCCGATCCCACTCGTGCGTCCGACCAGCTCGGCAACGACCACCATCTTCCAGGCGAGCGACAGCGCCGCACGCGCCGTCCCGACCAAAAAGGGCAGGAGCTGCGGCAAGATGACCTGGCTCCAGACTAGCCAAGGCGGACGGTGATAGGCGCGGGCCAACTCGAGCAGCTTGCCGTCGAGTGCTTTGGTTCCCTCGCGGACTTGCACCACGACGGTCGGCAGCACCGTCAGGATGAGGGCGACGACCGCCGCCGTGTCGTTGAGCCCGAACACCAGATAGGCCACCACGAAAAGCACGATGCGGGGAATCGTGAGCCCGAAGACCAGCCAGGCGCTAAAAAGCGCGTCGAAGCGTTTGGAGATCCCGACAAGCGCGCCCAGAAAGGTACCGAGCACCATGGCCACCACGAAGGCGATCAGCACCCGCCGCATGGTCACCGCGACGTGAAAGAAAAGTTCGCCGCTCAGCAGTTCCCGCCAGGCAAAAGCTACGGTTGCAAGCGGTCCAGGAAGGATGTTCGGACCCAAAAGCGCCGCCGCCCCGATCCAGCAGCCGACGAGCAAAAGGAGCGAGGCGAGGCGCAGCAACGTGTTTTGAGGTAGGCGGAGCGCGCGCCGCCCTGTGCCAGCCGTATTCAGGTAGGGGACGGTGTGCGCGCGCTTTTGGGCCATATCTTAGGAAAAGTCTAACGCTGGGAAGCGGGTTTCTCGGCTACCTGCGACGCTTTTGCAAGCGCGGCGTTAGCCGCTGGTACAAATTCGGTCGTAAAGGTATCGGGGTCGATCTCCGACACGCCGACGACCTCGGCTCCGGCCACCTCGACAAGGTTGCTCGTCAGATCGACGAGGCCGTCGATCGTTTCCTGGGTCCAGCGCTCAGGCAGACCAGCCTCCCAGCGCTGGCGTACCCTGGGGAAAAGACTCGCATCGGGCAAGCTGTAGAGTTCATTATCCAAAATGGCCTGCCAGACACCGTCATCGTCTTTCATCCGGGAGAGCGTTTCGTCGAAGCCGCGCAGGAAAGTTCGCAGAAGTTGCGGGTCCATACCGTCACGCGCGACCATCACCAGGAGCGGCAGATCGTTGGAGAGTCCGAGTTCGCTCAGCATCTCGCTGACCTGCATGAGGTCGGTATATTGACCCGACGCCGTCATGCGCGGAACGAAGTGCCAGTACGGTATTGCGGCCTCGAGCTCACCTTTTCCCAAAAGCTCTTCCATTAAAGGCGGCGAAACTGCCAGGACGTCGCTCTCGATCTGCGGGTCGAAGTCGTACTTGGACACAGCCAAGGCGCGCAGGATAAGCAGACTCTTGTCGTCGAGGCTCGCCGCGCCGATCGTTTTACCTGCCAGATCGGCGATCCCGGCGATGCCCGCATCCTTGGGCACGACGACGCCCCCGGTTGCGCGGCTAAAGGGATAGACCCCGCGTACCGGAACATCTCGTGAGCGCATCTGCGCGACCCCGACGAAGTCGTCTACGACGATATCGGACTCGCCGGAACGAAGCGCGATCTCGGTGGCCTGTTTGGTCGCGTAGGTCTCGGACTCGAGGGTAATGCCAAGCTCCTTGTCGATGCCGAAATACTCCATGGCGAACACGACCCAGGAAAACGTTCCCGAGGCCTGCAAGCCGATACGCACGGTCTTTTCCTGCGCCGCCGCGACGCTCGTCAGGAGCAGCACGAGAACAGCCAGGATACGAACACATTTCACAGGGTTACCTGCCTTTCGGACTTTCCATTTTCATTAGTATAAGTCTAAAGCATCGCGTATTGAGCGCGTGTTTGTAGCCAGAACATCCATAAGTTCAAAGTAGATATTATGATTCAATTTTCTTATACTACAAAGCGGTATCGGTTATCGCCAGATGTCTCAAAACCCAACAAAATGTGCCTGTCACGCGAGAAAGGCGAGATACCCGCGAGATTACACATAATTTTTTAGAGAATTTTCGATTAAAAATTCTTATGAGACGCTCCGAACGTGTCTCAAAACGCTTTACGACATTGAAACGCTTTGCTAGAGTGCGGCATAAAGCAAAACAGAGGAGGTGTACGCGATGTGGAAGAAACCCACCTATAAAGTCGTGGCGGTTTGCGCCGAAGTAACGGCCTACGCTTACAACACCAAGTAATTTAGCTTTTCGGGGGCGAGCACCGTCTTGCCCCCTTGTTTATTGAAGTGGAGACATCATCTTTTTCCGTATTCTAGGTACCGCTGCAGGTGGGGGATTACCGCAGTGGAACTGTGCCTGCCCCAACTGCGCGGCAGCGCGCTCGGGCGAGCTCGAGCCGCGTCTTCAGGCTTCCGCAGCATTTTCACCCGACGGCACCGTCTGGTACCTCATCAACGCTACCCCCGACGTCGGTACGCAGCTTGCCCGAACCCTGGCCCTACACCCCCGGTATGTGCGCGAAACACCTCTTGCAGGTGTCATCCTGACCGACGGCGAACTCGATCATGTGCTGGGTCTCTTGCACCTACGCGAGGGCGCAGATTGGACACTTCACGCGACCAATAGTACGGCTGAACTGCTGATCGGGGCATTTCCCGCGCTCGAGATCCTCAACGCCTACGTGGCAGACACGTCTATAACACCTCTAGTCCACGGCAAAGCACACGTATTTGGCGAAGGTCCCCACGCAATCACGATGAAGGTTATAGAGACAGGCCGCGAGCTTCCGCGCTATGCGGGCGCAGGTGAACGTGCCGGGGCTGTGATTGCTCTGAGCCTGAGTACAGCGGAGAGCAAAACACTTGTCTACGCGCCGGGTGTGAGTACGGTGACGCCGGAGCTGCAGGAAGCGCTGCAAAACGCGGACATTATTTTATTCGACGGAACTCTCTACACCGACGACGAACTGCAAACGCTTCGTATCGGCGAGGCGACCGCCGCCGACATGGGCCATCTGCCGATGCGCGGCCCCGGGGGCAGCGCCGCCCTTCTGGCAAACCTGCCCGCAGGGATCAAACGCTACGTCCACATCAACAACACCAATCCCGCGCTTGGTGAAACGTCAGCAGCGCGGGCGCACCTCCGCGAACTCGGTCTAGACCTCGCGGAAGACGGCTGGGAGGTCGAGCTGTAACGTGACACGAACGATTGAACCCCTGGGGCTGACCAGCGAACGCCCGCGTGGCTACACGCCTGAAATCGACGAGATGCTCGCGAAAGAGGCGCTCGTAGAGGCGCTCATCAGCCTGCTCGAGGCCAACTACCACCATCTGCATCCCTTTAACGTCGCCATGCATCAGGGGAAACTCTCGAAGTCCCAGATTCGCGGCTGGATTGCCAACCGCTACTACTATCAGGAGAACGTCCCGGTCAAGGATGCCTACCTGCTGGCTAAGATTCCGGCCCGCTACCGGCGGCAGTGGCTCACGCGCATCGTCACGCACGACGGCGAGCGTGAGGGAGAGGGTGGCCTCGAGGCCTGGCTGCGGCTCGGTGAGGCAGCGGGTGTCCCGCGAGAAGAACTCATCGACCATCGGCACCTGCTCCCCGGCGTCCGCTTTGCCGTCGACGCTTACGTGAACTTTTGCCGCGACAAGCCCTGGCTCGAGGGTGTCGCGTCGTCCCTGACCGAACTGTTTGCCCCGCGCATCATGAAAGGTCGCACAGTCGCCTTCGAGGAGCATTATCCCTGGCTCGAGGCGAGCGGCCTCGCCTACTTCCGCGCGCGCGTCCATCAGGCGCCCAAAGAGGCCGACCACGCTCTCGAGATTCTCTTCGAGCACGCGAGAACAGCCGAAACCCAGCGGCTCATCGTCGGGGCGCTGCGCTTCAAGACCGACGTGCTTTGGGCACTCCTCGATTCGGTCATGGTGGGTTACCCGAACTGATGGCGGACGCTACAAACGCCACCCCCAAACTCGTCCGGGGCGCACGCCTGCGCTACGACAAGATTCGAGAGAGCCACGTCCTGATGCTGCCAGAAACCGCCGTGATGCTCAGCGACACCTCGGCGGAGATCCTGGGGCTCTGCGACGGCACGCGCTCGGTCGACGGCATCATCAGCGAACTCGAAACGCGCTACCCCGGCGCGGACTTGCAGGACGACGTGCGGGAGTTTTTGCAGGATGCCAGGCGGCAACGGTGGCTCGCATGACCTCAGGTATCAAAACACGGGTCGTCGAGGAGAAGACCTCGCGCTACACCGTCGCGCCGCCGCTGGCCCTCTTGGCCGAACTCACGCACCGCTGCCCGCTAAGCTGCCTCTACTGCTACAACCCGCTCGAGCTGACGAAGCGCGATCAGGAACTCAGCACCGAGGACTGGAAGCGCGTGCTGCGACAGGCCGCCGAGATCGGCGTGCTGCAGGTTCATTTTTCCGGCGGTGAGCCGCTCCTGCGCCCGGACCTGCTGGAACTCATTGAAGAAGCGTCGCGGCTCGAGCTGTTCAGCAATCTGATTACCAGCGGCATCGGCCTCACCGACAAACGTCTGGCGGAACTTGACGCCGCCGAACTCGGGTCATTTCAGCTCTCTTTTCAGGGCGCGGACGCCACTACCGCGAAAAACGTAGCGGGTGGGGACTTTCTCAAGAAGAAGCTCGAGGTCGCCCACAAGGTCCGGGACTCCGAGATTCCGTTCTCCATCAACGTCGTGTTGCACCGGCAAAACCTGCATCAGGTCGGCGACCTCATCGACCTCGCACATGACGTTGGCGGCACCCGCCTGGAACTTGCCAATACCCAGTATTACGGTTGGGGTCTCCTGAACCGCGCCCAGCTCATCCCGACCCGGGAGCAGCTCGAGCGGGCCGAAGCGGTCGTCCACGAACGCCGCGAACGCTATCCAGAGATGGAGATCATCTGGGTCATCCCTGACTACTACGCCGACACGCCAAAACCCTGCATGGGCGGTTGGGGCGCGGTGCAGCTGACCGTCAGCCCTAGCGGACAGGCTCTCCCCTGCCCCGGCGCGTATATCCTGCCCGAGATCTATTCGCCGTCGGTCAAGGAGCATGATCTCGGCTGGATCTGGTACGAGTCCCCGGCCTTCAACCGCTTCCGCGGGCTCGACTGGTTGCCTGAGCCGTGCCAGAGCTGTCCGAAGAAGACCGAGGATTTTGGCGGCTGCCGCTGTCAGGCGTTCCTGCTGACCGGAGACGCCACCAAGACGGACCCTGTCTGCATCCTCTCACCTGACCACCACATCATCGAGGCGGCGCGGGATGAAGCTGTAGCCCTGCCGCTTGCTCCCAAACAGTACCGGGTGATACGCTGAGCCGTCGCTTTATCTGACTGCCTGCCGACCCGCCTTGGGCGAGAACAATTCTGGAAAAGGAGTTCGTCATGCCAAAATACGTCATTGAACGCGAGATTCCCGGTGCTGGAGACCTCTCGAGGGAGGAGCTGCAAGGCATTTCGCAGACCTCCTGCAACGTCCTGAGCGACATGGGGCCACAGATTCAGTGGCTGGAAAGCTATGTTACCGGCGATAAGATCTACTGCGTCTATATCGCCCCGGACGAAGCGGCAGTACGTGAACACGCTTCCAAGGGCGGCTTCCCGGCCAACCGCGTCTCGGAAGTCCGCGCTGTTATCGATCCGACGACAGCAGAATAAAGAGCGCAAGAACACGCCTCATGATCTGTCTACGAGGCGTGTTCTTTATCTTTGACATGGTAAGCTTTAGAATTTTTTTAAAAAGTTATGTTGAGAATATAAAGCTTGAAGCGCACGCCGTCACTCGCGACAGCGTGCGCTTTTGTGCTCAAACCGAGTTTTTCTTTAGGAGCGCCTCATCCGCGCCATTGCCACGCTCGCCAGGGCAACAAAGATGGGGGGCAGGATAATGGCGATGGCGATACTTCGCTCTAGGGGCAGCTGCTCATAACCCAGTGTGACGTAGCGCAGGAGGTCGAGAAAATAGCTGATCGGGTTGATGACAACAAGAATCCGTAACCATTCGGGTAGTTGCACGACCCAGCCGCTGCCGATGGTCCGGACGCCGTAACGCTCGAGCTCGAGCCGCAGGGTATCGGGAATCTGGGTAAACCCTACCCCGCCGATGATGCCGCGCAGCGGGAAGATCGAGCCGGAAAGGAAATAGAGCGGCTGGATGATCCCGTTCGAGATGGCCCCAAATCCTTCGAAGGTCTTCATGCGCGAGGCGATAATCACCCCGAACGCGGTCAGCAGCACCGCCATCACGAATATGATGAGGATCGCCAGCAGGACTTCCGTGACGGTCAGCTCCATGCGGATAAAAGGCGCGAAGAGAAAAGGGATAAGCCCCTGAATGGTCGCGACCGACGCGCCGCCTAAAATCTTGCCGAGCGCCACCGAGAGCATCGGTGCGGGCGACACCAGCACCTCACGCAAAAGTCCCACCTGACGGTCCCAGACGAGCGCGATGGCCGACTGCATCGAGGCGAAGAGCACGTTCAGCACGATTACACCAGGGAAGATGTACTCGGAGTAGCGATAGCCCTCGATCTCGCGCAGCGACGCGCCGATGCCGAAGCCCAGAATCACGAGCCACAAGATGGTTCTCGAGAGTCCTCCGAAAAGCTGCGAGCGGTCGCGGCTGTAGCGTAAAAATTCGCGCCGCCACATGGCCCAGATGACGCCCCACTCGAAGAGGCCGCGCCGCTGCATACCGCTCGAGCCGAACGAGGCCGCCGGGCGACCTGAAGCGCTTTGCTGCGTGGTCATCTCGTGTGCTCTCCGCCCTTTTTGGCAAAGTTCATCATGCGGGCGCGGGGTGAAGCCGCTTCGTCGCGCAGGTCGCGCCCGGTGAGTTTGAGGAATACCTCCTCGAGGCTGCCGACCTCATTCCCGAGCACCTGAATTTTAAGCTGCGCGGGCGTCCCGAGGGCTATGAGCTTGCCGTGATCGATGATGCCGACACGGTCGCACGTCTCGGCTTCTTGCAGGTAGTGCGTGGTCATAAAGGTGGTGAGGCCCTCCGCCTTGAGGGTAGTAATACGGTCCCAGAGGTTTTGTCGTCCCTGTGGGTCGAGCCCCTGGGTCGGTTCATCCATGAAGAGAACCTTAGGGCTATGTAGGAGCGCGCGGGCAAGCTCGAGCCGCCGCTTCATCCCGCCCGAGAAGGTCCGCACAGCGCGTCCGGCAGCGTCTGCGAGGGAAGCCCACTCGAGCGCTGCCGCGATCTGCTCGCGCCGCCCCTGACGGGGCAAACGGTAGAGTGCTGCGTGCATCTGCAGGTTCTCTCGAGCGCTCAGGCGGTCGTCAAGGGCAGGTTCCTGAAAGACCACGCCGATGAGCGAGCGCACAGCCGGCGCCTCCGTCAAAATATCGTAGCCGAGCACCGACGCGCTGCCGCTCGAGGGCCGCAGCATGGTGATCAGCATCTGCATGGTGGTCGTCTTTCCCGCACCGTTGGGGCCGAGCAGAGCGAAGCGCTCGCCCGGATGGACCGACAAACTGAGGGCGTCGACAGCCTTGACCTTGCCGAAACTGAACGATAGCTCGCGGCACGCGATAACCTCGCCCTCGGCTGGTGTCGTGGACACAGCAGCGTCGCTTGCCGACACCGTGGTCATCGGTGGTAGCGCCTGTAGGGGGGGCTCAAAAGGCAAAACATATAAGCCAAACCTTTCGCTTGCTCGTTTTCGTTAAGGCAAGTATACCCCAAAGGCTGGCGAGGTCCATGAGTGTTCAAAACGTGCAGCTCGAGTCTGCTTCGTTATCCCCCAAGCTGTCGAGGCGCGTCACGGCGTCACCCTGACCGGAAGCGGGCAACGTGGCCGTGAGGTTCGCCAAATCGAAGGCATTCTCGGCGTTCTCGTTGATCTTGATCATGTAGAGCGGTTGGCGCAGCTGATGGTCCCATGCCCGAAAGGACACGCCCGGACCTTTCTCGAGATCGAAAGTGGTATTCGCGTTCTCGAGGTAGCCAATAACGGGGTCGGCTTCCAGGCTGTCTGTCGCCTTTGTCGCCTCGTAGAGCATCTTGACCGTTTGGTAGCCCGCCCAGGCTGGCCCGTCCATCGGGAAACCCCAGCGTTCACGAAAGCGCTGGTTGATGCGCGCCGCGCCGTTGGCTTCGAGCCTCGCTTCCCAAGGGGCAATCCGGTAACCACGGCCCGCCTTGGGCGAGCCGTTTCTGGACGCCACTAGAAACGAGCGTGTCTGCGCTGTGGCGTCGGGGAAGCCCGTGACCTGCGCTTTGAGATCGACGTTCTCGAGTTCACCCATAAAGCTCAGCTGCGACACGGCGTCGAGCAGCAGCAACACCACATCGGCGTCCGAGTCCTGAATCTGCAGCGTGGCGTCGGTATAGTTGAAGGCTTGCGGGTCTACTGCGACGCCCGCGACCTCCTGCCCCCCCGCGCCGTGCCGTGTCAGCGCCTCTTGAGCCCGCGCGTAGAGCGCACGCCCCGCTTCATCATCGGTGTAAACGTAGAACCAGCGTTTATATCCCTCGCCAGCAAACCAGCCCGTCAGCGCGTCGAGGTACATCGCTGCGCTCGCCTCGACGTGAAAGGTGTAGCGGTTGCAGGCCGCCCCGCGCAGGGCGTCGGCCTCGGCTCCAATATTGAAAAAGGGCAGTTGTCGCTCTGCCGCAAGCTCGCTGAGCGCACGCGCCGACGCGTCGCCTAAGCCACCCGCGAAGGCGAACACCTCCTCTACCGAGGTGAGACGCTCGGCGGCGCGCAGGGCGGCTTCCGGGTCCGGAGCTGTCGTGACCCGAACCTCGAGCAACTTGCCCCGCGCCTCGGCGTCGGCCCCAAACTCTTCCTCGGCCATGAGTGCGCCCGCTTTGGCAGCATCGGCCGCGAGCTGATACGTTGCGGCCCGTACAGAGACGACGCCTGTCGTCGTCGGCAAGACCATGCCGATACGGATACGCTCGGCGCTCGGTGCGGCCCCTTGCCCGAAAGCCGAGGCAAGGCTACTCCCTGCAAGGGTTGCACCGCTGAGTTTAAGGAGGGTGCGCCGTGAGATTCTGCGGTCAATGATCATAAAGCTCCTAGAGCTGCGGCTTCTCGAGGGGGACGAGTGGGATATGAAAATCCTCGAGCACACCCTGAATGTCTTCCCAGCGCGCGATAATCGCACGGTCGAGGAGATCTGCGAAGTCCTCGTCTCCCTGCCTGACTGCCATCGAGATGGGGATGACCATAGGTAGAAAGGTCGGTACCGCGACAACTTGCGGCGTTACTGGAACGACCTCGAGGGGAACTTTTTCTTCACTGGCAAAGTAGCCCCCAATCGGTCCCCAGACGATTGCTACATCCACCGTTCCTTTTGCCACGGCATCGATAATTGGGCGCAGGGGCGCGGGACGTGAATAGTCACCAGCCAGCGAAAAGCCCTCGAAGTTCCGGTAACCCTTGGCGATCAGCGCTTCGGTAGGTGGCAGACCCGAGCCGTCTCCGGGAGGAACCTGTACCCCGATCTTGAGTTTGGCAAGAATCGGATCGTCGAGCGAGCCGATTTTGAAAGGTGCATCTTTCCGGTAGACGAACACGTAGGTGCTCTGATAGTAAGAGAGCGTTGTCGTTGCCAGCGGGTTACCGTCTTGCAGACCCATGATCAGGTCGCACTCGCCTTCGCGGAAGACCTCGCGAATGAGAAGCTGCCGTGCGGCGTACCAAACATAGGTGAGTTCTGCGTTCAGCTCATCGGCGATGATCGAGGCAATGCGGTTTTCGAACCCCTCTTCGGCCCGGTTCGAATAGGGCAGGTTGTTCGGGTCGGAGCAGACACGCAGCTCGAAGTCGGTTTCTTGGGCGCTGCTCCAGGCCAGCATCAGCGCCGCTACAGCGAGTATTTTCTTTATAGATCCGTTCATTTTCATATGCCTACCTTATAAAACAAAAAACGAGTGCCCGCAAGGGGCACCCTCTCAGTTCAGAGTCAATCTACTTGGCCGACAGGGACATCACATAGGCCACGACGTCGGTGATCTCCTGCTCCGAGGCGTTGCTGCCAAAAGCGGGCATACCACCCGGGCGACCGTTATGAATCGTTTCCGAAATAGACGCCGCGTCACCCCCGTAGATCCAGGTCTTGTCGGCGAGGCTCGGACCCATGCCCCCACCACCGGCTTGACCGTGGCAGCCGTAGCAGCCGAGCTTGCCGGTGAAAAGAGCCTTGCCAGCTGCGACGTCGCCCTCGGGTGCTGCTTGGGGAGATGCCGCTGAGGCCGTGAAGGCGAGCGTCGCGATTAGAAGCGTAAGAAGTGTCACGATCAGGCTTAGGTTGCGTTTGAAGGTCATAAGGCGTCCTTTTTTACAGTGTGGATAGATCTTAAAAAGTGCATGTTTAGGGGGCAGGAACATCCGTTCCTGCCCCCTAGATTATGCCTTCAGCGCTTAGTTGGCGCTGGCTTGTGCGCCATCTTCAGGCAGAGCGAAGACGTAGAGCTGACCACCCTTTTGGGTGTAGCGTCCGAGGTCGGCGAATGCGTTTACCGCACCGAGCGCCGCAGTCGGATCGTCGAGCGACAGGTCGCCAGCGACCGTGAGGCCCGACCAGCCACCGACACCCGAGAGGATCGCAACGTACTGGCGACCATCGGGGCCCATGTAGGTCATGGCGTTGCCGATGATGCCCGAGCCGGCTTTGAACTGCCAGAGGAGGTCGCCGTTTTCCTTGTTGACGACTTTGAACCAGCCGTCGAGCGTGCCGTAGAAGGCGACGCCACCGGCGGTGTTAAGCGAACCGCTCCATACCGCGAACTGTTCCTTGTTCTCCCAGACCTTCTTGCCCGCAACCGGGTCCCAGGCCATGAACGAACCACCGTGACCGCCGGGGCCGTTGTAGGTCTTGACCGTCGCACCGACGTAAGGCACACCGGCGATGTAGGTCGATTCGGTACCTTCGTAGTCCATGCAGAGGTTGTTGGTCGGGACGTAGAAGAGGCCGGACTCTGGATCGTACGAGGCAGGCTGCTGATCTTTGTAACCCATCGCCGAGGGGCAGATGTTGGTCACGTTGCGACCAAGCACGGTGCCTTTATCGAGGTTGCGGTTAGGCAGACCCGTCGTAAGGTCGATCGAGGAGGCCCAGTTGACACCTTCACCGTAGGTCGGCGCGGCGAGCACTTCGCCCGTGGCGCGGTCGATGGTGTAGGCGAAGCCGTTACGGTCGAAGTGGGTGAGGACTTTACGGGTTTCGCCGTTGACTTCCTGATCGTGAAGGATCATTTCGTTGACGGCGTCGTAGTCCCACTGGTCGTGGGGGGTGAACTGGTAGGCCCAAACCATCTTGCCGGTGTCGAGGTCGCGTGCAATGACCGAAGTCGACCAGAGGTTGGCCCACTTGGCCTGCTGATCGCCAATGCTTTCGGCGAGTTCAGGCGGACGGCGTGCCGAGGAGCCCCAGGTGCCGGGGTTGGAGGTACCGTAGTAGATGAGGTTCAGTTCAGTGTCAGCCGAGAACCAGGCCCAGACCGAGGAGCCACCGATTTTCCACTGATCCGTAGGCCAGGTGGAAACGCCCAGATCCGCTTCTTTGTACTGGTCGTAGAAAGGCTTGAAGGTGGCTTCTTCGATGCCGACCTCGGTGTCGGGGCCGGTGTTGAACCAGCGCCAAGCCTGAGTACCGTCGGCAATGTTGTAGGCGGTCATGTAACCACGGATGCCGAACTCCCCACCCGAAACGCCGACGTAGACTTTGTCGTCCACGACGAGCGGTGCGGCGGTGAGTGCCTGGCCCTTGGTCCAGTCAGTGTTCTTGACGCGCCAGACGAGTTCACCCGTGGTCGCGTCGATAGCGTCGAGGTGACCGTCGAGGGTGGAGAGGAAGATCTTGCCGTCACCGTAAGCGACACCACGGTTGACAACGTCGCAGCAGGCAACGCCGATCGAGCCGGGATCGTTTTCCGGGGTGTACTTCCACAAGACTTCGGTGGGTTTGTTGAGATCGATGGCGAAGACGATGTTCGGGAACGCCGTCGTGTAGTACATCATGTCGCCAACGACTATCGGCTGGCCTTCGTGGCCGCGCAGAACGCCCGTCGACATGCTCCAAGCCAGCTCGAGGTCGCCCGCGTTATCGACGTTGATCTGGTCGAGCGTGCTGTAGCGTGTGCTGGCGAAGTCCTTGCTGGGCGTGGCCCAAGCGTTGGCGTCGTCCATGGCGGCCGTCAGATCGGGCAGCGCGGCCTGATCCTGAGCGAGCGCCATGCCACCGAGCAGGCTTGCCAAAGCAAGTGCTAAATAGCGTTTCTTCATCACTTAAAAACCTCTTTCTGTAGTGACTCCAGAGTCACCACGGTAATAATTTGTTTCGCGAACCGAAATGCCGTCCCCCGGCGTCTCGAAATAATCAGCTCTCATCTAAGTACAGATCCCACCCTTCTTTTTGGATTGGGAGGACGTATCAAGGTTAACCTTGATACCTCCCGGGAGCCGCGAATGTGGATGATGTCGGTTTTGACTTGTGACCGATAAGCTCAAACTTAAGTGAATCTCAACGTGTGGCGTACCACAAATTCCTCAGTCGATGCCTACCGCAAGCCGAAAAACCTACACCGTCTCCTTTCGCTAAGCTGTTTTATGTTGAGAAGTATAGCATTTCAGGGGGTAAATGTTGCAAGCGACGGCAAAATTCCCTTATGGGAAATTCGAGTGACTCTTATAAGAACGGCTGCAGGGCTGTGGCCTGTTTTAGCTTTGGGAAGCATGCCGTTAAGAAGCGGCTGTCGCGTCGTCGATTCAAGACAGAAGTGACTGTACGGCCTTGGGGATCAGCTTGTCCTTAAACCAGACGATTTGTGCGGGGACGTTTTCGAGCTTTATCCCCGCTTGCCCCAGATTGAGTTTTTCGGACACTGCCAGAATGATGTCGTCGCGCAGGGCTTTTTTGACCTGAGCGAACTTCTTCTTTAGGTATTCCGGTCGCCAGTAGCCGACGATCTCGAGCAAATACGAGCGCCCGTCCGGGTGGACGAGGCGAAAGTCCGGTACCATCACCGACCCCGGAATCGAGACCAGGTCCACTTCACGCTCGAGTCGCCACTCGCTTCCCGACTTATCCCAGCGTTCGGCGAACGAGCGCTCCACCATGCTGTCGTACGTCTTGCCCGGTGGGTAGTGCGAGACGAGA
>JBMDWS010000381.1:0-4810 GCA_048594695.1 Truepera sp.
CCCCCTAACGGGCCTGATGGGCAGCCGCAGCGGCCTCAGCACCCAAATCTCCGAGGTCACGCTGCTCGCCCCCTGCGAGCCCAAAAACATCGTCTGTGTCGGCAAGAACTACGCCAAGCACGTCGTCGAGATGGGCGGCAGCGCCGAAGACCTGCCCAAAGAGCCAGGGCTCTTTATCAAGGCGCTCGCCACCCTTGCAGGCCCCGGCGATCCTATCCCCTACCCGAGCTGGACCAGCAACCTGCACTTCGAGGGCGAACTGGCCGTCGTGATCTCCCGGACCATGCGCGACGTTTCGGAGGACGAGGCGCTGCAGTACGTCCTCGGCTACACCTGCGCGGTGGACGTAACGGCTCGCGACAAACAGCGCAGCGACCTGCAGTGGGCACGGGGCAAGTCCGCCGACGGCTTCTGTCCTGTCGGGCCGTGGTTAGAAACCGACCTCGACGTGAGCGCTCTCAGCGTGCAGACACGTCTGAACGGCGAACTCAAACAAGACGGCAACACCCGCGACCTGATCTTCTCGGTGCAGAAGGTGCTGTCTTATATCTCGTCGTTCCTGACGCTCGAGCCCGGTGATTTAGTACTAACCGGCACGCCCGACGGTGTTGGACCCATGCAGGTCGGCGACACGCTCGAGGTCAGCGTCGAAGGCATCGGGACGCTTGAGTGCTCCGTCGAAGCGTCGGAGCGACTCGTTCCGTGAGTGAAGACGGGGAAACCCCGGCGTTTCCACTCGTTCATGACTACGGTCGCCTCTACCTTCTCGACACCCGGCATGGCGGCTACGACGGGACTATCGGCGTCTACCTGCTACCCGGACCGGACGGCTCGTTTGCCCTCATCGAAAGCGGCTCGGGTTCGACGCTGGATACACTCATAGAGGGCATTCAGGAGGCAGGCTTCGACCCGGAACGGCTGACGAGCGTCCTCGTCACGCACATCCACCTCGATCACGCGGGCGCTGCCGGGACGCTGGCGCAGCGCTACGGCGCCGAGGTCTATGTGCATGAAAACGGCGCGGGGCACCTGATCGACCCGAGCCGCCTCCTGGCGAGCGCACGGCGCATCTACGGCGACGCCATGGACGAACTCTGGGGCGAGATGACACCCTTGCCGCAGCACCTCCTGCGCCCGGTTAGGGACGGCGAAACCCTCGCCATTCTGGGGCACCGGCTCGAGGTGCTCTACACGCCCGGTCACGCCTCGCACCACGTCGCTTACCTGCTAAACCGAACGCGCCTTTTTACCGGCGACGCGGCGGGCATCCGACTCCCGGGCGCGACGACGATCCGCCCCGCGCTGCCGCCTCCCGAAATTGACCTCGAGCTGTGGGCGCGCTCAGTACAGGCCATGCGGCAAGCAGGCCCGGAGGAGCTGCTCCTCACGCATTTTGGCAGGGTGGAGGCGCCCGAAGCGCACTTTACCGAGTTGCTCGAAGCGCATAAGGTCTGGAGCGAGAGCATCTTGGAGGGGATGAACGCAGGCGAGGACGACGCGACCCTAGGGGCGCGTGTCGCCCGGCTAAGCCGCGAGGCGCTCTTGGAGGACGGGGCCGATGAAGCGACCATTCTGCGCCACAGCGTGACCAGCAACGACACCATGACCGTCGCCGGGGTCAAACGCTACTGGCAAAAGGTTCACCCGGAGCGGCTCCTTGACGAAGCGTGAAGCAGAGATCGAGACCCGGCTGCTCACCTACGCCGGGTACCGCGTTCACCCGCGTGTTCACGACTGGCTGAATGAGAAAACGATCGAAGCCAATCTGCGCAACGAACTCGAGGGCGACCTCGAGCGCTACACCAGCGACGATCTCGCCGCCGCGTTTCATTTTCACTGTCCGGTCGAGGGCGCGGTACCGAGCAACTACAAGAACCGCCTCCTCCGGGTCGACGGGCTCGAGCTGCTTACCGGCATCCGTTTTCTCAACCTCGACATGTCGCAGCCCTATGTGGACGTCATCTACGCCTCCGAACCCACTTTGAGCCCGGAGGAAATCGAGAAGGTCAAAGACGCCCTTCGCACCGAGTACGGCGTATTTCACCCCTTACGGCTCCGCGTGTACGCGTCGTCCCATCAGCCTCCCCTGCCCGGTGACGGGGATAAACGGCTTATCGCAGCGCCGCTGGGTGTCATTGCGGCCCACGACGTATCACCAACAGTTACGGACGACGCCCTCAGCCTCCGCCCGGCGTCGTCGCTCGAGTTCTACAAGGACTACAGAGGGGTCTACGACCGACTCCATGCCGAGCATCCTGAACTCATACCGGTCGCACACGTCGAGAACGAGGACGACATGAAGGGATACCTGGGGGCAGGCAACCTCTACGAAATCTTCGTGGACGGGACCTGGGCAGGGGTCTGCGCGGTCTTCGAGGACGCACGAGCGGGCCTTCACGGGTTCTGCTTCGGCGAGATCGTCCTCGACCCCGCTTTTCGTGGGAAGGGACGCGGCAGTCGGGTGCAGCAGCGGCTTTCCGAACAGCTCATCGCGCGGGGCGAAAACGAAAACACTCTCCTGTTTGGCACCATCGGCGCGGTCAATCACCCGGCACGGCGCGCCGCCGCTCGAGCCGGACGCCTCGACCTCGGCGGTCATGTCTGGCTGGACCTCTGAGGGAGCATCATGAACCCGAAAGAACCTTTTGTCTTTAGAACAGCCACACCTTCAGATGTAGAGCTGCTCGAGCGTTTTTGGCCTACCCCGTCCGTTCCCGACATTCACCGCCAGCGCTTCACCGTTCAAACCGAAGGGCAGGCGCGGTTTCTCGTCGCACTGCACGAAGGCGTACCCGTCGGCTTCGTTCTCCTGCGCTTTGCTCCACCTGTAGGGCAAGCAGCCCAAATGTATCCGGATAGCACCTACGTGGAGGGGTTAGCGGTGAGCGACGCGTGGCAGCGGCGCGGCGTGGCAACGCGGCTTATGAACAGGCTCGAGACCCTCTCGAGCGCGCTGGAGCGGCCCACTATCGGCCTCTACGTCGGCCTCGAAAATGGCCCCGCGCGAGCACTCTACACGCGTCTCGGGTACCGCCCGAGCACTTTGCCGCCCTTCCACGTAACCTGGGCCATCCAAACCGAGTCGGGTGCGCTGGCCGAAGACGGGGAAACGTGCGACTTCTGGCTCAAGTCGCTGCGCGTGTAATCCCGCCCAATCTCCCCTACCCCTAGTCGTGCCCGCGCCTCAGTCGCCCTGAAGCACCCTGTCGGCACGCTCGCGGGTTGCCCGGATGCGCTCGGCGTTGCGCTCGTCGGAGCCAAGGCTATGTGCCCGCGCCGCTTCCGGGCTGCGACCGAAGTGCTCGTGCCGCCGAATGAGCCGCTCGAGCCTCAGTGACTGCGAAACCTCCACATACCAGACCGCCCCGAGCAGCGCCCGCACCCGCGCCCAGGGTTCTTCCTCGAGGAGCAGATAGTTTCCCTCGGTCACTACGAGCGGCACGCTGCGCGGCACCGCGATTTCCGCCGCGACAGATTCCTCGAGCTCGCGGTGAAAACGCGGTGCATAGACGACAGGGTCACGGTTTAGGGCGAGGCGCTCCAGCAGCGCCACGTACCCATGCGCGTCGAAGGTCTCGGGCGCACCCTTGACCGAAAGCAGGCCGCGCGCGTCGAGCACGGCGTTACTCAGGTGGTAGCCGTCCATCCCGAGCAGCGCCGCGTCATCCCCGAGTTCGGTTACGAGCACTTCGGCCAGCGTGCTCTTTCCGGCCCCCGGTTCACCGGTAACGCCGAGGATCAGCCGTCCACCCGGAGAGGCTCTCGCCGCTTCGATCAGCGTCCGGGCTTCGCCGACGAGCTCGGCAAGACTCATGCCCGGTCTTTCCGGACACGACGAGAACTGCACCTAGCAAAACTGCATCCAGTAAAACTGCACCTAGAAGTGAGCCACAGCCACATAGAGGTCTTCACCCTCGAAGTCTAGCTCGAGGTACTCGCGCCTATGCAGCGCGTCGATCATCGCAAAACCGTACTCACGGTCGATGTGAATGCCCGTCGGCATCACCGTGTGCCCGTAGACGCCAAAACGGTAGCCACACTGATGCGAGAGTTCGGGTTTTTCGCGCCACCAGCGCTTGGTGTCGGGATCATGATAGAAAAAGTCGTCGTAGACCTGCATTCCCGGGAGCGGCCCGGCGTGCGCGAACTGCACGCCCTCGACGAGTTTTTGTCGAGGGAAAGACGCTATCCAGGATCCGAGATCGTCAGGAACCGCGAGCCCACCCCGAGCGGGCTCGAACTCGAGGTGCTCGAGCCCGTCACGCGTACCCAGAATGTAACGATGATCGAGTGCGACCTCGTCGTGATTCCCGAGGATGATGCTGACGTGCCCCGAGGCCTGCTGGACAAAATCCTTGAAGCGGTAGAGTTCGCGAAACTGCGCCTTGGCGGCGCGGCGCAGCTGTAAAGGGTCGCGCGGGTCGAACGTGTCCGCGCCAACGGCCTGGGCGTAACTCCCCTGATCCTTGAAGTGGACAAGGTCGCCACTCAGGACGACCTCGAGCCGCCCGCTCAGCAGGGGTAGCGTCGGCTCGAGGCTCGCACTCGCTGCACCCGAGGCCCGCAACGCACCCCAGAGCTCAGCCCACTGCCCGTGAACGTCCCCGATTGCCACGATACTCGTTCGCAAGGTGCCCACACCCCGTCCTAGGGCGTTCCGAGGAGGAGGCCGCGCAACTTGGCGTAGAGTTCGCGGGCCGTCTGCGGATCGCTGCCGTAGCCTCCGTAAGCGTTGAGCAGCTTGGCGGCCTCGAGGCCCCTGCCTTCGGCCTTGAGCCGATCGACGAGCTTGTCTATGGCCTGCTGCCCC
>JBMDWS010000382.1:0-6541 GCA_048594695.1 Truepera sp.
TTAAGTGAGTCTTAAGAGCTAGCTAAGCTGGTGCTCCGCCCAGCCGAAATGCTGTTTGACAAGCTATGAATGTATAGGTGCTCAGGCTCGAGTTGGAGGGGTATGCAGGCGGGTACGTCTGGGAGCAGTATCTTGAACATACAAAGAATGCTGCTATCTGACCTTTACGCTCTCTCCAAGAGTAATGCAAGGTAAGGGGGTTTTTGCGCTCGTGCGTAATGAACCGAAAAAAAACGGTCCTATCAAATCCTGCTTGAAGAGGGGCATGCCAAGGCAGCGTGGGCATTGGTGTGGCTCGGGATTGAACTTAACAGCTATCCTTAACGCGTCCAGTAGAAAGCTGAGTGACCTGACCCCCAAAAGTGGAACCAGGCATAGATAATGCCAGACTGTTTTTAGGAGGCGTCAGAATGGTGAAGAGGACGTATAGGCTAGAGGAGATCATTAGGAAGCTGCGTGAGGCAGAGGTACGGCTGAGACCAGGGCGAGAGCGTAGCGGAGGTGGTGCGTTCATTGCAGGTGAGCCAGGTGACGTACTACAGATGGCGTAAAGAATACGGCGGGATGAATGTGGATCAGGCCAAACGGCTCAAGGAAGCCAAACAGGAGAACGCCCGGTTACGCCAAGCGGTGGCCGACCTGACATTGGATAAGTTGATTTTGGAGGAGGAGGCCAAGGGAAACTTCTAAGCCCTGAACGTCGTCGCAGATGCGTAACTGCCACGCGACAACGCTTAGGGGTCTCAGAACGATGGGCGTGCAAAATACTCGATCAGCCTATATCGGTCCCACGCCGAATGCTGAAAGTGAAGCCTGATGAAGCTGCCCTGACGAGGGCTATTGGCGAACTCGCCACGCAGTACGGGCGTTATGGCTATCGCCGGATCACTGTTTTTCTGAGACATAAGGGCTGGAGAGTCAATAGAGTCCAGTGCATTTGGCATCGGGAAGGGCTTAAAGTTCCTGCCACACAACCTAAGCGTCGTCGCTTATGGCTCAACGACGATTCCTGCCTTAGGCTCCGACCTGAGTATAAGAATCACGTCTGGGCGTATGACTTCGTCGCTGACAGAACCCATAAGGGCAGGGCATTTCGGATGCTCACCGTTGCGGACGAATATTTCAGGGAATGTCTGGCAATCAGGGTCGAACGTAAACTCTCCTCACGCAAGTGCTCGAAGTCCTGACTGACTTATTTATCGAGCACGGTCTACCTAAGCTCATCCGCTCTTATAATGGTCCGGAGTTCTGTGCCGAGGCCGTGAAGCACTGGCTTAAACGCCTAGAGGTCAGTACCCTGTTCATTGAACTAGGTAGTCTTTGGGAAAACGGCTAATAGCTTACTTTGTCGCTCTGAATGTCGGAAGTGCTACCTGTACAAAGTGATGCTTTGGGATGTACTTGCTCTCGATAAAGTTTTGAAGTCAGCTAAGAAGAGTGACTTAGTGGCGCAGTTAAAGCATGTTCGCCATGTGAGCAAACGCCTTATTGTAGGGGTACTGCTGATATACGGCTCCACGATTCGCGACCAAAGCCGATGAATCAATGATGACGCTCGTATCAAGAGGGGTATCGAAGAAGTTGCCCTTGTGAGGAATATACCAAACGCTGAAAATCCTCAACCCTTACACAGCTCGAGCCCGTTCCACCAGAATCCCCCGCCGATAGGCCTCCACAAGCTTCTTGAGGTCGTCGAGCTGTCCATAAAGTCCCTTGCCGATGTCGGTGTCAGCGACGTTTAAGCGCTCGGGGAAGGTTTCGATCTGCTCGGTCTTGGGGGCAGGGTCGAGGCCGCGAGCGACCATCTCCTCGGCGCTGATAAAGGGCTCGTGCGCGGCCAGGACCAGCGCGTGCGCATTGCCGACCAGTGTGTAGCCTGCAATCCCCGTCACCGGCTGATAGGCCTCGCTCATCCCCCCGTCGATGACGATGAGCTTGCCCCCTGCCAGAAGCGGCTTTTCGCCTTTTTTGAGCGCGACCGGCGTGTGCCCGTTGATAATGTGTCCGCGCTCGGGGTCAGCCCCGAATGCGCGCAGGACCTTCCGGCAGAAGCGGACGTTATCACGCAGCGCGTAGTAGTAGCCCTTGGGTTCCTTGTGCGTTTCGGGGTCGTCCAGCACGTAGCGCTCGAAGGTCGTCATGCGCGTGCGCCCGAAGAGCGGCGAATTTTTGCCGCACCAGAGGTACCACATGGCGTCGTGGCCTGCCTGCCGGGTCTTGCTACCCTCGCCAAAAAAGGCATCGCGGCAGAGTTCCTCGAAGCGGGCGAGCAGGGCCGGGCCGGAGAGCATCTTTCCAGCAAGCGTAAAGGGCGTAAAGTCGCCGAGTTCATCGACCGGCAGGTAGCCGTGAAACTTGAGGTTGCCGTCACGCACCTCGAACATGTTGCCGTAGGCGTAGAGAAAGCGGATATGCTCCTGAAGCCGCGCACTGCGCGTGAACTGCCGCCGGAGATCGTTGACGACGGCTTCCTCCTCCGGCGTGAGATCGCTGCGGTCGGGACCGGTCAGGGTGGGCCAGTGCGTATCGAGCAGCGGATACGGGGTGCCGCCGAGCGTCAGGGTTCCGTCTTTCAGCTCGAGCGCGTCCAGCACCAGCCGGTCCGTCATCTCGTACTCGGGGTGGCGGCGGATGATCTGCGCCTCGAGCTTCTGCTGAATGACGGTAATGGCCTTATGCATGCGGGCGAGCTGCATCGTCGAAAAGCCCTCGAGCGGGGCCTTGACCTTAGGCTGAAAAGCGGTGCAGGGGTCGCCCTCGTAGCAGATGTCGGCAAAGCGTGAGAGTGCCCAGAGGTTGATGCCGTAGCCACTCGTCAGGGTCTGGAGCGTCACGTAACGGAGGGCGAGCCGCACCACGTTGGCCATCAGCGCCGTGCAGCCTGCCGCCGCGCCCATCCAGGAGATGTCGTGATTGCCCCACTGGATCGACACGTCGTACGCGTCCATCAGGCGGTCCATCACGCGCTCGGCCGCCGGACCCCGGTCGTAGATGTCGCCGATCACGTTGAGCCGGTCCACCACCAAATTCTGAATGAGGTAGCTGAGCGTCACGATCACCCGCTCGCCTTCGCCGAGCTCGATAACCGAGCGGATGATACGGGTGTTGTAGCGCTCCTGCTCGCCGCCGCGCTCGCTTAGGAGTTCCTCGAGCAGGTACGAAAGCTGCGGCTCGAGGCGCTTACGCACCTTACTTCTCGTGTACTGGGCCGCCGCCGTCCGGGCCACCTGCCCGAGCGCCGTGATGCTCTCGGCAAACCAGCTCTCGCTGTCCTGACCCCGCGCCCGGACCTCGCGCAGCTTGATCTCCGGATAGTAGATGAGCATCGCCAGGTCGACCTGTTCCGCTTGCGTCATGGCGTCCCCAAAGGTCTGGGCGATGCGGCGGCGAATCGCGCCCGAAGCGTGCCGCAGGATGTGGTCGAACTGCTCGTAGGCCCCGTGAATATCCGAGAGGTAGTGTTCGGTGCCCTTAGGCAGCGCCAGAATCGCGCTCAGGTTCATCATCTCGACGTGCGCGGTGGTGATCGTCGGAAAGCGGTCACTCAGAAGGCGCAAGAGGCGCAGCTCCTGAGGGCTATGCTGGGCAGGAAACGTCATCAAGGTGAACTCCGGTATGGGGCTTCGGCCTGGACCCCCGTGAGGCTCAGTCAAGGCAGTATAGCCGTGCAGCACGCTCTCATCGTGGTGCGTTGACGTTTATACTCTGCCAAACCCGCGTTGCACCTGTGTGGGAGCCGTGCTAGACTCGCCCCCTCATGGTCTAGGTTTTGCAAGCCCTCGATATCCAAACGTCTTACGCCCGCTTGCTGCTTTACCGAGGTGCCGTGATGGTCCAGGTCGCGTAGATCCCTTCTGACAACCCAACACGTTTCATTGAAAGGACACTTATGCCTAGACTTGTCTATTACGTCGCCTGCAGCGTCAACGGTTTTATTGCCCAAAAGAGCGGCGCCGCCGAAGGATTTTTGTACGAGGGCGGGCACATGCAAGACCTCATCCGCGAGTTTCCGGAGACTTTTCCCAGCCACGCCCGCGAACCCCTCGGCGTGACGGGCGAGAATCAGCGCTTCGGCACGGTGCTGATGGGCCGCAAGACCTATGAAGTCGGTTTGCCGCTTGGTGTAACGAGTCCGTACGGGACTCTCGAGCAGTTCGTGATCTCGCGCTCCCTGACAGACCTGCCCACATCGGAGGTAACGCTCGTCCGGGACGACCTGCTCTCGTTTGTCCGCAAGCTTAAAACGCGACCCGGCAAGGACATCTGGCTCTGCGGCGGCGGCGAACTCGCCACGGCGCTCTACCCCGAAATCGACGCCCTCATTCTCAAGGTAAACCCTTTTCTGATGGGCGAGGGCATCCCACTCTTTGCTGGCGGTTTTCCCCTGACGCAGCTCACCCTCACAGACAGCAAGCTCTATCCGAGCGGTTTTATGAGGCTGCATTACGACCTGAAGCACGATACGAACCAAAGTGCCTGAGAGCACCGACTTATAATGGCGGCATCATTCACGGAGGTGGATATGCCGCCTGACTTTCTTGGGCTTCTCGCTTCTGCACTGCCACCAGAGCGTTTACACACGGGCGGCGCAGCCCTCAAGACCTTCGAGTCCGACGCGCTGACCATGTTCAAGGCGCGACCAGGGGGCGTCGTCATCGCGCAGACGCAGGAAGATGTGATTCAAACCGTGCGGCTCTGCCACGAGCACGGCGTCCCCTTCGTGGCGCGGGGCAGCGGTACGAGCCTTTCAGGCGGTTCGCTCCCCATCGAGGGGGGCATCGTTATCGCGCTGAATCGCCTCAACCGCATCCTGAAGCTGGACGCGGCGGCCCGTACCTGCGTCGTAGAGCCAGGCGTGCTGAACGCGCAGGTTACCAAAGCTGCCGCGCCGCACGGCCTGCTCTACGCGCCCGACCCCTCCTCGGGGCCGGTCTGCACTATAGGCGGCAACGTCGCCTTCAATTCGGGCGGGGCACACTGCCTCAAATACGGTATGACCGCCAATCATGTGCTCGGCCTCAAGGTGGTGCTGCCGGACGGCGAAGTCACTGAACTCGGTGGCGACAGCCTCGAGCCCCTCGGCCCGGACCTCGTCGGATTGTTCGTCGGGTCGGAAGGGCTCTTCGGAATTGCTCTCGAGGTCACGCTGCGCCTCTTGCCCAAAGTCGAGCGCTACAAAACGGTCATGGCGGCCTACCGGACGCTCGAGGCAGCAGGCGACGCGGTGTCGCGCATCGTCGCCTCGGGGCTGTTGCCGGGGGCGCTCGAGATCATGGACCGCCTGGCGATGGACGCCGCCGAAGCCGCTGCTCATGCAGGCTACCCCACGGACGCACAGGGCATGCTGATCGTCGAGCTCGAGGGTCCGACCGAAGAGGTCGAAGCCGAAACCCCGCGCCTGATGTCCCTCATCGAAGCTTCGGGCGCGTACCGCGTTCAGGTTGCCCGGAACGAAACGGAGCGCGCCAAGATCTGGAAAGGTCGTAAAGGGGCATTCTCCGCCGTGGGTCGCCTGAGCCCGGAATACATCGTGCAAGACGGCGTGGTACCGCGTAGCCGCCTGGGCGAAGCGCTCGCTGCCATCGACAAGCTCAGCGCACACTACGGCATCCGCGTCGCCAACGTCTTTCACGCAGGCGACGGCAACCTGCACCCGCTCATCCTGTTCGATTCGACCAAGGGCGAGGCCGATAAGGCCGAGGAACTCGCCGGGGAGATCCTGCGGCTCTGCATCCGTATGGGCGGTTCGATCACGGGCGAGCACGGCGTCGGCGTCGAGAAACGCGCCTACTTGCCCGAGCAGTACAGCTCCGAGGATATGGCGCTGATGGTACGTCTGCGGCAGGCCGTCGACACCAAAGAACTTGCCAACGCCGGGAAGATGCTTGCAGTCGAGGGCGTCGGCGCGGCTCCGGCGCTGACCAGCCAGCAACCGCACCCGCTCGAGCGACAGGGGGTCATCTCCCGTGAATAGCGGCGTTGCTAACCCCACGAGTTACGCCGAGGAGCTCCGGGCGAGGGTCGGGGACGCACCGCTGGTCCTCGTCGCTGTCGGTGTCGTGCTTTTGGACACGTCGGGCAGACTCCTGCTACACCAGCGCCCCGATGGCACCTGGGACTTGCCGGGAGGGCACCTCGAGCCGGGCGAATCCCTAGAGGACGCAGGGGCGCGTGAAGTGCGGGAGGAAACGGGCCTAGACGTTTGGGATTTCAACCTGCCGGGAATCGCCTCGGGGCCGGAAAGCGTCATCGAGCGGGACGGGGTCAAGACCTACTACGTGACCGCGATCTACCGCGCCCACAGCTACAGCGGCGTGCCGAGCGCGAGTGCGGAGAGCCTCGCCGTCGGCTTTTTTGCGCTGGACACCTTACCTCGACCCCTATCGAAAGCTGTAACGGGCGTCCTCGAGCATCTCGGAGCGCACGCATGACGAGCGCCGAAGCCATTCAGGTCGTGCAGGAGTATATCGCCACAAAGCGCCCCCTCACCGTCCGGGGTGGGGGCAGCAAACCAGCGCTTTCAGGAGACGCGACGCTCGAG
>JBMDWS010000383.1:0-2106 GCA_048594695.1 Truepera sp.
CATCGCCGGGGAGGAGCACGCCTCAAAAAAGGCACGGTAGGACTCGGGGGTACAGCAGAGCGCACCCGGCCCGGGCCAGCCCTCGATCACGATCTTGGCCTCGTGCGCCTCGAGCGCCGGGGCAAGGGCACTAAAACTCTCTACCATCGCGGCAAACACCTCTTTGGGTGGCGCCGCAGGGTCCTCCGGAAGCATCACGACGAAATGATTCAGCGGCCCCGCCTCGGCACACGCCTCGACGTAGGCGGCGTTTTTGGCAACAGCCTCCTTACGCCTCGAGGCGTCGAGCGAGAGCATGGGTTGCCACTCGAGCAGGTCGACCGACCCGACGTGCAGACCCGCCTCCCTGACCGCGACGGCCTGAGCCGGGTCTTTGGCGAGGTCGAGCGCAGAGAAACCGTGGGCCTGCGCCCACGCGATCCGCTCGCTGAGAGGCTCACTCCAGGGCGACAGCGGCGCGTAGCGAAAACCGATGAGAAATCCCCCTGTGAACGTCCGACTCATTGGGCAACCGGGGTGTGGACTTTGGGGGCGCTCGCCTGCCACCCCTGAGCGCTCGCGGTAGCCTGCAAGATGAGCTCGAGGACGGCTTTCCCCTCCTCCGGCCCGTGCAGCGGGCGCGCGCCCTGTTGCAAACACGCGGCGAAGTGACCGATCTCTTCTGTGAAGGTGCTCTCGATCTCGGGCAGTCTCGTCTCGGTGGGCTCTTTCTCGCCCGCCGCGCGGTGATAGAGCACGCTCCCCGACCCGAACAGCTCGCCCTTATCCCCGACGAGGTGAATCTGGTGGCTCCCGTAGGGCAGCGGCATCGCCCAGGAGGTCAGGATTTCACCGATCACGCCGTTTGCAAAGCGCACGCCGACACTCGCGGTATCCTCGCCCTCGATATTCATATGAAAGCGGCTCATAGTGCCTGTCACCACCGCTGCGGGGGCACCCGCCAGATAGAGAAGCAGGTACGACGGGTGATAGCCCGTGTCGATAAGCTCTCCCCCACCCTGCGAGGCGACGCTGCCCCGCCAGGTGCTCGTCATCGAATCGGAGCCGGACACGAAGCAGTCCTGCGTCCGCACCCAGCGCAGCTCACCGATAAGGCCCTCGTCCAGACGCCGTTTGGCCTCCCGCACCACCGGCGTAAAGAGCTGATTGTGGGCCGACATATAGGTCACGCCGGTTTCGGCGACGGCCTGCAGGATGCTGTCGGCCTCCTCCAGCGTCATGCACATGGGTTTCTCGCACATGATGTGCTTGCCCGCACGGGCCGAGGCCAGAATCGCGGGGGCGTGCAGTTTGTGGGGCAGCGCGATAATAACCGCGTCGAGCTCCTTCTCTTCAGCCAGCAGGGTATCCCAGTCGTGATAGCGGGCCGGGTCGTTGCCGAGCTCTTCGGCGCGGCGCTCGAGGTTCTCGTCGGAGATGTCGCAGAGCGCAACGCACTCGACAGCGTCGGCGTGCTCGAGCATCCCCTTGACGTGGACACCGGCGATACCGCCAGCCCCTAAGAGAGCGATCTTGAGTCGGTTAGAACGGTGTGTAGACATGGCTTGACCTCAGTGATGAATCGCAGTGTCGCAGATTTCGGTCGTGGTCGATCGGGTCGCGCAATAAAGCATGAGGGGTGAGGCGCGGCGCAGCTTTGCAGTTTTCTACAGCCCTCGGCAGATGTGACGAAACTCGCCAGCCCAGGCTGGCCACACATTCGGCAAATCGTCCTCCTTCGCTAGATGTAGGTCATCTTTGGCGCACGGTACACACCCTGTCAACTCCGTATAACAAGTTGGGTATGCGTTGCGTCCTTGCACAAGGGACGAACGTGCCAGCACCCGCCGGGCCAAGCCCAGCGTTGTCGCGCTTATCTAATGACCCCTACGCCTTATTCAGACGACCGCCGATGTCACGCCGCATGTGGGCACCGAGAAAGTCGACCGATTCGGGGCCACGGTAGGCCGCTGCGACCGCCTCAGGCAGGGATTGCGCGACCGCGACCACGTTGAGCACCCGGCCCCCGCTCGAGACCAGCGCTTCCCCCTCGCGGGCCGTCCCGGCATGAAACACCCGCACACCTCCGGGCAGCGCCTCTGGCACGTGGAGAGGCACCCCGGCAGC
>JBMDWS010000384.1:0-4478 GCA_048594695.1 Truepera sp.
AAGATCCATAGGTGCTCGAGCACAAAGTACCTCGGGCCTCACGCGAGCCTGTTCGTATTTCTCTGAGGAATCTTCTACCAGGAAAAATCTCCACGTAGCATTGCTATGGCTAAGATCGTCTAGAACGAAGTGGCTGGCCTCTTTAGGGAAGTTGAAGTAAACAGGCGCGATCAACTTGAACTCTGTGCCGTCGTCAGCCAGACGGATGAAGAGCTGTCTTCGAGTTAGCTCTAACCTGACCTCGAGATACCAAGTGTCGTGACCCCTGACCGTCTGGACGTCCGAGTGACCCCAGAAGTCTTCCCACTCGCTGAGTTTGTCCAGGAGCCTTTTGCGCAGATCCTCTGGAAACCCCTGATCATCTCGAACCGTCCCTTGCTTGACCCTACCAACGCTGGTTTCTTGAAATATCGTCATAGGATTATTATACTATAAACTGGATTTTTATGAAGTACTGCAGGATGCGTATTGAGGCTTATATCGTAAGATAATCCCCTTCTATACAGTACCTGTAAGAAAATCTAGTCTCAGCTTAGGGAAAATCTAGCTGGATATATGCAATTCAGAAGCTTGCTCTTGTCACGAATCTGAAGGTGGGGAGCTTTCGCACTTGAGTGGTTCAAGAGACGTGCCGGGCACATCAGGCTTGGCTGCCGAATCACAGTTTACTGCAGAGCCCGGCGCAGTGTGGGCCGACCTCGTTGTGCTTTTTCTAAAGTGAACCGAAGAGGTTGAACTACAGTGGGTCGACGGCGGATGTGAAAACCAACTTATGCGCTACTGTGCCGCACGTTGCGAACCTGCCGAAACCCATAGAGAAGTAAGCTACGAGGCTTTATGCCAAGACGCTGCGCACAAGCTAATCTCTCTCAGGCGCTACGCTTAACCGACATCTAAGGCTCACCATCACGCCTCCGTCTATACAAGAACAAGTCTTTGGCCGTCTGTAGTGAACTTATTCCCTTGACACTGTTATAACGCCAGCGTTATAATTTTCTGTGGCTTGGGTCGTCGTAATGCTTGATGACGTCAGCGACTGGTACCAAACACTCTATGACCGTGATCCTGAGACTGCTTCTGCTGTGACGGCCGCTATCGACTTGCTCGAGGAGCGCGGTCCTACCCTGGGTCGGCCCTTGGTTGACACGATCAAGGGTTCGTCGTTGCCGAACCTCAAAGAACTCCGCCCCGGCTCGGCTGGTGCAAGTGAGGTGCGCATCCTGTTTGCGTTCGATCCTGAGCGTCAGGCTGTTCTTCTAGTTGCTGGGGATAAGGCTGGCAGGTGGAACCGTTGGTACAGAGACAATATTCCGGTCGCCGAAACGCGCTATAACGAATGGCTTGCGGGTGAGCATGACGAAGAAAGGTAAAAGGTAGGGCATGGCTAAAAGTTGGAAAGAGGTTCGTCAAAACGCAGCAGACGCGGGACGCATCGACGAGCAGCGTATACGTGAACACCGTGACGCCCAGCTCGCTAAGGTGCGCGCTCACCGTCTTGCGGAGCTTCGTGAGGCTCACGACCTAACCCAAACGGTCGTCGCCCAGAAGCTCGGTATCTCCCAGCCTCGCTTATCCAAAATCGAAAGGGGCGAGCTGGACAACACCCAGATCTCTACGCTGCGAGCGCTGGTGCAGGCGCTGGGTGGTGAACTCGAGGTTGTCGCCAAAGTGGGCGATGAGCGTTACACCCTCGCCTAA
The DNA here is from genome assembly GCA_048594695.1 of Truepera sp. Classification (GTDB taxonomy): domain Bacteria; phylum Deinococcota; class Deinococci; order Deinococcales; family Trueperaceae; genus Truepera. The sequence continues at coordinate 1,699 of JBMDWS010000384.1, forward strand.
GCATCAGGCTTTGGCGGTTGTCATTAGGCTCAACTCGACTATTCCCTTAGGAATTATCAGCACGATTTCTAAGCCATGAGGTTTCCTATTTCCCTTAGGAATTATCCCTTAGCCGTGCCTTAGCGCCTTGCCGGAAATCCTACAGTTCTCAAGGAAGCTGAAACTGTTTTGACGGCTTGGGTTGGCCGCCAAAATAGTCCGCCTCTGCCGTTCAGTTAAAACGCTCTCAGCACGATTCGCAAAGATGTAAAAAAATAAACTTAGTCTAGCTAACCAGGCAAGATAGAACGGTAAGAGAGAATGGCTGATTCCTCTTCTTACCCCGTTGTCTTGTATCCTCCAGCACTTGCCGAAGCGCTAAAGATCATGCCCGTGCGTGAACGGTATGAAGGTAAGCCACCTGAAAAGCGCGCCTTCGCGCCAGCATTAAGTTTCGAGCAAAAGCTCCGCTATTTCTTCTTGCGACTCTTTGGTCGCTCGACTGAAGTTGCTCGCCTCACCCTCGCACACCATGAGCCGACGCGCCTAGCCTACGAAACGGCGATGGCCGACCACATGGCAAGCTGGCAGAACTTTGAACGGGTGCAGGATGAGCGCTTTACCGAGAAAGCACTTCACGCATACCGCAGTCCCTCGATCACCCGCACACTTGATCTGAGCATTCCAGAAACAGGCCGCACCAGCCGCGTTACCGCAGGCGCTACCGAATACGGCTTTTACCGTTTCCTCAAACGCCACTTCGGCGACCGCATCTACCGTCGCTGGGTAGTGCAGCTCGACGGGACGGACTACCATCCTGACTTCGTCTTCTTTGATCCGCCCACGCGGTTACGCATCGACATCGAGCTTGACGAACCCTACGGGCTGCGCGACCGTTTGCCTATTCATGTCGTTGAGGCTACGGAGAAGGGTGAGGTCAGGGTTGACGAACGGCGCGACACGGCTTTCATCACTGGCAAGTGGGTGGTGGTGCGGTTTGCCGAGTCACAAGTTGTCCTTGATCCAGAAGGGTGCTGCCGCGTGCTTGCCGACATCATCATGCGCGTGACGGGCGAAACGTTTAGTGATCTGACTGACGCTGAGCCCGTAACGCCGACGCCGCGATGGACTAGGGCCCAAGCCAACACGTGGGCCGAGGAAAACTACCGTTACGCTTTTATCGAACGAGCAGAACGAGAAGCGGATCAGCCCCTTCCGGTCGCCGCGCGGCCCTTTGTACCCTCACCGCACCAACAGACCATCTTTGATTTCCTCGCAAATGGACAGGGCCACGGTCTGGTCACCGCCGTCGCCGGAAGTGGGAAAAGCACCACATTGCTCGAGGCAACACGGCTCGTCCGCGAGCAGAACTCGCACGCTCGCATCCTCCTGCTCGCCTTCAACCGCAGCATTCGTGATGAGCTAGAGGCGCGTATCAGTGCGGCTGGAATTAGCGACGTGCACGTTGTGACCCTTAACAGCTATGGCCTGGCTGTCCTAACGCGCACGCTAGGAGCAACGACACTTAATGGCAGTAAATACGCCAATCTGGTGTCACGCGCAGCACGAGACCTAGGTGTGATCTTGAAAGGAGCACAAAAAAAGGGGGAAGGTGATAAGGACTACGCCAAAAGGCTCATAGATCTCTGCCGCGCTTACATCACCGTCGATCCCAACGACCTCGGGCAGCTGTGTGCCTTGGGTGTCACGTACTCAATTCCACAAAAACGAACTGAGCGGCTCCAGGCTGTCGTCGTGCGAGCCCTCGAGCTTGGTGAAGCGCTCGCAATAGAGGAGGAGATTATTGATTTTGACGACCAGTGCTACCTGCCTGTACGCCTCCACATGCCGCAGGAGTCTTACGACTACGTTCTCGTCGATGAATGCCAGGATCTTACGCAGACGCAGCTCGAGCTGGTTCGGCGGGCAGCGGGAGATCGAGGCAGACTCCTATTTGTCGGTGACCCGCGCCAAGCCATCATGGGTTTTCGTGGGGCGGACAACGGCAGCATCGAGAATATCAAACATCTGCCGGGTGGCGTGACGGAGCTGGACCTTACTGTCTGCTACCGCTGCCCCACTTCCCACATCGAGCTCGCTCAGCCCCTTATGCCGAGTATCATTGCTGCCGAAGGCGCGACGGCGGGTACGGTGCAGAGTCTGAGCTGGGCTGACTTTCCCTCATATGTACGGGAGGGGGACCTACTCTTCGCCCGCACCAAAATTACAATTCGTAAGGCCGTCGTCGAACTCATCGCCGGAGGCCATACCCTCGACTACCGTGCCCACGGGACGGGCGACGAATCTAGCGGGAGTACGAACGTTATTGAGGACACGGTGAAGCTGCTATGCCGAGCTGCCCAGGTCTACCCCGAACCGCTGCCTATGCCTAAGCTACAGCCGGGCCAAAAGGAAGACCCAGTCCTCAAGATGCTGCCGCGTGCGCTCGAAGCTCTTAAGCATGACGCCTTGTCGTGGGGCGAGGATTTCGAGGCTTATGTGACTCACCGCACACGGCCTGACCCCCGCTTTGGCGTGACGATATGTACAGCCCACCAAGCGAAAGGTCTAGAGGCTGACCATGTCTTCATCCTCGGCGAGTCCCAGTTTGGTTGCTCAAAGCCCGAACAGCCAACCTGGGAGCGAGAGCAAGAGCTGAACTTAAAATATGTGGCTTATACAAGAGCAAAAAATGCGCTTTACAGAGTAATGCATATTCCGGTGTAGAAAGGAGCAGCTCTACGGGAACTTAATTCGCAGCCCGTTGAAGTCGTGTCTGCACAGGTGGCAACCTTGGAGCT
>JBMDWS010000385.1:0-18569 GCA_048594695.1 Truepera sp.
GCAGCGCCAGACCGAAGGCGATAGGCGCGTAGAAGATGAGTTCGCCCAGGAAGTCGAACGAGGGCGGAAGCTCCGTCACGCGGCTGTCGAGGATACCCTCCTGCACAAGCTTCTCCTTGGCTGCGGCGCTCACTTGTTGCACGTTGGCGCCCGGCGCGATGTCGGCGCTAAGCGTCGCGCTGTAGGACTGGTCTAGGCGGTTGATCGTGGCGGGTGCGTTGCTCGTCCGGAAGGAGCCGAGGCTCGAGAGGGGCAAAATGGTCTCGAGTCCGGGTGCCTGGATCGGCAGACTCAGCAGGCTCTGCTCGTCTTGGATAAATGCCGGATCGCCCTGCACCCAGATCGGGGTTTCGGTTCCGCCCTGGCGAAGCTTGCCCGCTTCGCCTCCAACATTGTAGGAGAAGAGCGTCCCAAAGATCTGCTGGTTCGTGAGCCCGGTGCCGTCGAGTTTGGCTGGATCGGTGGTAAAGACGCGCTCTTCGCTCGTCGCGGCGAGGTCCGAAGTCGGGTTACGCAGGCCTGGAACGGTGTCGAGTACCCTGAGGGCGGCGTCGCTGCGGTCGCTCAGAAGCGCGAGATCTGAGGAGCCGATAGACAGGTTGAAGCCACTCGAGGAGGGGGGACCGCCGGTATTGGCGTTACTCACGGTCACCTCGGCTTCGGGGTTGTTGCGCAACAGCTCTTTAAGCGTGTTTTCGAGCTTGACCGCCGCGGCTGTCGTGTCGAGGCTGCGCTCGCTCTTGGGGACAAGCTGCAGGGTAAAGAGTGCCCGATTCGAACTCGGGACGCCGAAGAGGTCGCCCGCGCCGACGGTGACCTGTACGGTCTCGATCTCCGGGTCGGTCAGCAGGTTGCGCTCGAGGACTCCGGCTATACGGTTGGTCTCATCGAGCGCTGTACCCGTCGGCAGCTCGACGGTGCCGTTTAAAAGACCGGAATCGTCTGGAGGGCTAAAGTTGAAGCCGATACGGGGGAACGCGACGAACAGGCTGGCAAAAAGCAGGCCTGCTGCGACCAGCACCACCCAGGCATGACTGAGCGAGAAGCGGAGCGCCCGCACGTAAGCGCGGCGCGTAAGGTCGATAGCCCAGTTGCCCACACGGTAGAGCGTTAGGGCGATAGCACCGAGGAAGAATAAGAAGAGCCGTCCCAGATAGCGCAGGACCAAGAGGAGGAGCGGCAAGGCTACTAGGACTGCTGCGCTCATAAGGGCTGCCGTCGGGAGAGGCAATTTGTTGCTGACGAACTGAACGTAGAAGACAGCCCCAGTTGCGACGACCAGGAGCACCCAGAAGCGCACATGTCGGTAGAGGCGAACGGTCCAGCCCAGGTCGCGGCCCAGTTTGCGCCCGGCGCGGCCCAGATCGCGCCAGCCCGGCGGCAGTGGGTCGGGGGAGAGGGCGAGGCGCACGGTCAGGAAGAACATGGCTTCTAGGTACGAGAACGTGACCGCTGCGGCGAGGGTCAGACCGAACTGCTGAAAGTACTGCCCAATAGCACCCGGCAAGAACGATATGGGCAAAAAGACCGCCAGTAGCGACAGGGTCGCCGCCAGCACGGCGGTCGAGATCTGTCCTGCGCCCTTGAGGACCGATTCGCGCCGTGACAAGCCCCGCTCGCGGTAGCGGTCGATATTTTCGGCTACGACGATGGCGTCGTCGACCACCAGCCCGATAGCGACGGTAAGCGCTAGCAGCGTGATGATATTGAAGGTGAAGTCGAAGAGGTTGAAGATAATGAGCGCGCCTGCGATCGACACAGGAATCGCCAGAATAACCGCGAGCACCGAGCCGAGTCGCCCGGTAAAGAGCAGCACGATAAGAGAAACAGCGAGGGCCGCCAGGACCATCTCGACGATCGTGTCTTTGACGCTGGCGGCGATAAATTCTGAGGTGTCGCCGACGATCTCGGTGCGGTAGCCCTCGGGTAGTGTGACGTCATCTCTCAGAGCCTCGCGGACACCGTTGGCGACCTCGACCGAGTTGCCGCCCGCGAGCTTGCGTACCTCGAGAAGCACCACCGGTTCGCCGCCGAGGCGCGCGTAGGTTGTTACCTCTTCCGAGGCGTCGCGCACGGTAGCGACGTCGCTGACCCGGATACCCCGCGCCGAATCGACGCGGATGTCGCTGATGGCCTGCAAGGTTGCCGGGGTCGCGCGTCCGGCGAGAACCAGCGTGTTGCCGCCGACAGTCAGCGTGCCTGCCGATACGTCGACAGCCGACGCACCGATGGCGCTCGAGACGGCGCTGGGGCTAAGGCCATAGGAGGCGAGTTCTGCCGGGTTCAGGAGCACCTGGACTTGCCGCTCCGAAGGACCGACGACCGAAACGTCGGCGACCCCATCGACCCGGCGCAGGGTCGGTTGCAATTCATCTTCCGCGACCCGCTGCACCTCGCTCAGGTCTGCGCCGGGCGCGCTGACGGCGACGCTCAGGATTGGGGTGTCGTTTGGGTCGAACTTCTGCACGGTCGGCGTCTGTGCGCCGTCGGGCAGCTGCGCGGCGATGGCGTTGATGCGGCTACTCACGTCGATGGCCGCGTCGTCGATATTGACGCCTGAGCCGAACTGAGCGATGACGAAGGAGAAGCCCTCGCTGGCCGAAGACGAGACCGAGGAAATGCCGGGCAAGGTGGCGAGCTGACCCTCGATGGGTTCGTTGATCTGCCGGGAGATCTCTTCGGGGCCGCTACCGGGATAGGCCGTGGCGACAGCGACGACGGGAATGTCGATCTCCGGTTGCAGGTCGAGCCCGAGCCCGAGCGCCGAAATGACGCCGAACAAGACGAGTGCCCCGAAAACGCTGAAGGTCAGCACATAGTTGTCGACGAAAAACTGGATCAGTCGTCTCACGCACCACCTCCGACAATCGTGACTGGGGTTCCCGGGGTCAGGTCGGCCGGGCGGGGATAGACGATCTGGGTGCCTGGCTCGAGCCCCTCGACCGCAACCTGCGCGCTTCCCTCGGCCTTGACCGTCACGTTTTGCGTTTCGGCCTTCCCGTCACGCACGACGAGAACGTCAGTTTGTCCGCCACTCTCGCGCAGGGCCGCGCTCGGAACGAGAATGCCCTCGGCGATCGTCAAATCGTAGTTGAACTGCGTCACAGTGCCGTTAGGGATGCGTGTTTCCGAGGGATAGATGTCTGCAGTGACTTCGACCAGGCGGGTGTTGGCAGTCTGCGAGACGAGCCGGATAGCGGCTGCATAGTCGAGGCCGTTATAGGGTAGCCAGACCTGCCCCTGCTCTTGCAAGACGGCTGCGTCTTCGGGCGCGACGCTAAAGGTAGCCTGCTGCTGGTCGTTGCTGACGAGCCTGAAAGCGGGGCTGCCTGCGGCGACCGATTCGCCGGGGCTGACGAGCACCTCGGCGATTTCCCCGGCGTAGGGCGCGGTGATGGTCGCGTCGGAGAGAGCCTGCTGCGCCTGCTCGAGCTGTGTCTGGGCCTGCTGGACCTGGAGGCGCAGCAGTTCGATGTCCTCTGCGGGCGCACGCTGGCTCTGGTTGGCTGCGGCCTGAGCTTGGATCAGGGCGGCGTTGGCCTGTTGCAACGCCACGTTGAGCTGGGCAAAATCGGTCTGGGCGATCCCACCGGCCCTGAGCAGCTTCTGCCCTTCGTCGTACTGCTGCTGCGCGACGGCCTGCGCGGTTTCGGCAGCCTGAAGAGCGGCCTCGGTCTGGGCGCTCGTCGAGCCGCTCGAGTTCTCGCCCTTCTCTAGATTGATCTGGGCACTTTTGAGGGCGAGCTGGGCATTGTCGAGCTGCAGTTGCAGCGCGTCGTTGTCGAGCTGAATGACGCCCTGTCCGGCGCTGACGCGGGTACCGCTATCGGCCAAAATGGCTTCGACCTGTCCGCTCGCGGCCGATGAAATCTGACTGTCCTGGGTCGGCTCGACCGTTGCCGAGGCGCTGCGTGAGACGCTGAGGGCACCCGCCTCGGCCTCGACGACCCGGACGCTGCGGCTGATTTCGTTAGCCGCGGCGCTGGCAGCGGAGGTCTCGTCGTCCTGTGCGCGCACCGCGCAGGCGCTCAGGGTAAAAAGCAAAAGCACGATCGGGACGGTTGACTTCATTCTCCACTCCTAGACATGGCGGTGGCGTAGGGACCACCCAGGGGGGTAAGGCTGCTCGTTTGCAGGGTGAGTAGGGCGTTCAGGTAATCGCTTTGCGCCTGAAGGGCGGCGCTGGCGCTCTGGGCGGTCTCGAGTTCAGCCTGCTTGTAGACGATCTCCGAGATGAGGCCGCTCCCGAGCTGCTGCGCCTGCGTCTTGAGGCGCGCCTGCGAGGCTGCCAGGGCCGTGCGCCGCAGCAGCAGGGTCTGGCGGGCGTTTTCGGCCTGGGCGTGCAGGTTGCGCACATTGAGCAAAAAGCCGCGCTGCGTTTCGCGTACACCGGCCTGAGCGTTTTGCAGGGCGCTCGCAGCGCTGTCGATGTCGCTCTGGGGTGCGTAGAGGGGGTCGAGCACGTTTGCGGCGGCTTCGGCGAGTTCGGCCTGCTGCTCGCTCTGCAGGAGGTCGGGGCTACCCTCGGCGTTCCCGAGTACGAGGGGGAGAGGCGGCACAGGTGTGAGGAAGCTCTCGGGGATGGGCTCGAGCGATCCCGGTTCGACTTCGCTCCCGAGCAGGCTGCCGAGGCTGTTCAGGGCCAAGTCGCGGCCCTCGGTCGCGGCGCTGACGCCGCTCTGTGCCTCGGCAACGGCTGTTTCCGCGTCGCGCAGATCCTGCGCGGTAATGCTGCCGCTCTCCAGACGGATGCGGGCGACGCGTAGCGCCTGCTCGCTGAGGTTTAAACTGCGCCTTGCGACGCTGAGCTGGTTTTCAGCGCTCAGCACGCCGCTATAGCCGCTCACGATTTCGCTCAGGGTGCTGTAGCGGGTGGCGGTGAGCTGCGCTTTGGCGAGATCGAGGCGCTGCTCGGCTTGCAGGACGTCGGTCCGCAGCGCCAGGGGGTCCTGGGTGACGCGGCCTAGGTTGACCGTGGCATCTTGCAGTTCGGTACGCGCACTCAGGACGGCGGTGCGGTTTTCGAGCTGCCCCAGCGCTTCGGGGAGGGTCAGGGCCAGTGCGGAGGGCGCGAGGTTCAGAAGCACGGTCGCAAAGATCAGGGCGAGCCGGGTCATACTACGCAGCTTGGCAGGGCGGCTTACGGCAGAGCGGCTCACGGCAGGGTCTCCGAGGGGGGTAGCGCGTAGAGGGCGTAGATGTCGAGCAGGGCGCTAAGCGAAGCCAGCTCGCTGTTGCTGCGCTCGAGGTCGGCTTGCAGCAGGTCGATGAGTGTCGTGCTCGTCTCTAGCGGCGAGCTGAGGCCGAGCCGCTGGCGCTCGAGGTTTTCTTCATACGTCTCTTGAGCGCCGCCGAACTTGCGCTGCTGCAGGGTGGCGGTGCGAGAGGCGTTCGTGTAGGCCGCGCTGAGCGTACTCACCTGGAGCGTCCCGCCGGTCTGCTGCGCCTTGAGTGCCTCGTCTGCCGCCTCTCGCTGCTTTTGAACAGCGTCCAGAGCGTCCAGAGCGCTCAGCGAGATATTAGCCGAGATACCGACGGACAGGACGCTTTCGACTGCACTGTCGGGCAGGGTGCGCGCGGGGTCCTGGAAGCTGTAGCCGATACTCGGCTGCAGGGTACGCGACTCGAGCGAGGCGGTCAGGGTGCTCGAGTCCGAAACGTTCCAGGTGTAAGACGCCTGCGCGACCGGATAGATCTCGCGCAGGGCCGCCGTGATGCCGAGGGCGGCCTGCTGGCTCTGGATTTGTGCCTGAGCCACCGTGACCGGTGTACCGCCTCGTGGCACATGCAGGCTGGCGAGGTCGTCGAGGGTTGGGGCCGGGGTGTCGCCGACGAGGCTTTGCAGGTTGAGGTTGGCGCTGCGTGCGTCGTTGCGGGCGTTCTCGGCGAGCGTTTGCGCCTCGAGAAGCGCTTCCTCTGCCCCGCGCAGATCGCGGGCATTGGCTGCGCCCTTGTCGACCCGGATGCGCGTGGCGCGTAGGCCCTGACGGGCAGCTTCGACGCTCTGCTGCGCCAGTGCGACCGAACGCTCGGCGAGGCGGCTGGTGAGCGCGGCCTCGAGTGCTCGTATCTCGAGGGCCGTGCGCGTATTCATCAGGTCGAGCTGGCTACTCTGCAGCGCCAGCTGGCCCTGACTGATGGCGTCGGCGACGTCCCCGAACGGAATAGGCCGAAAACTCAGCGTGGTCGAAAGATTATAGCCGTTAGCGGCCACCGTGCCCGCAGCAAACCCGCTGCCGTCGTCCGTGGTCTGAGCCGCGCCGAGCTGGCTCTCATCGACCTGCACGTTGGTGTAGCTGCCGGTCGCCGCGAGCGCGACGGGGTCTCGAGCGGCCTTGAGTTGCGCGGCAGCTGCCTCGGTCGCCGCTTCCGCTGCGCGAAGTTCGGGGCTACTACCTAGCGCTGCCAGAAAAGTCTTGAGAGTGCCCGGAGCGCCCTGCGCAGTTCCTGTACCGGCAAGGAGCAGGCCGACAAGAAGCGACACGCTGCCCAGGTATCGGCCTAGGTATCGCTGCACACGTTTGGGGATGCCGCGCCGGTTCGCGGCGGTTTTACACGTCATTGAGCCTCCTGTTGAAAAGGTGTTGCTGGGTGGCGATCAGGGCGTGGGCCCACTCGCCCTAGCGGGCCAGACCTCGCGCTCGATTTTACTCCGGGACTTTCCCAAGTAATTTAATCCCGAGCGACGATCACGCTTGGCATCTTGAGAGGGAGCTGTTAACCGATGGCGTAGGTTTTGTTAAGACGGTGTTAAGGATGAAATGGCCCGAATCGTTTTTGCAAGACGGGTCTTTGGAGCACACGCCCGTCTTATGGATGATGGGTCATTCTCCGCACAGGGGCGGGGAGAATTTGGGTAGACTTAGGGTCGCAGCGCTGATTTTCACCCTGAACTGCCCGACCCACGAGACGTGTGTGCAGGCAACGGGTACAAGCATAGGTTTCGGGTGCGAGGTCGCGTCCGTTCGAGCCGAGAAAGGTTTTGCCGATGAAACATACCAAGCAAGCTCTCCGTCTTTCAGAAAAGGGTTTTCTGGGAAAGGGTCCTCAGGGCAGGGTGGCGCTCGCTACGCTGCTCGTGCTCTCGCTTTCCAGTCCGGTTCTCGCCAGTGCGCAGGCGTCGGGCGGGCAGGCAGCAGAGCCGCAACAGAGCGCAGGCGGTGCGGCGGGTCAGCAAGCCGCGGGTCAAGATGAACCAGGACAGCAGGGAACAGAACAGCAGGGGACAGGGCAACAGGCGACCGGGCAGCAAGCGGGTGAGCAAACCGAGCAAGCTGCCCAGAGTGCGGCGCAGCTTGCTCGGCTGCGAACGCAACTCCAGGCAGCCCAGCAGCAAAGCGACGACCTGACGCGCCAGGTGCAGGACGTGCAAAGTGACCTCGCTTCCCTGCAGCGGGAGAACGACAATCTCAAGGCCGACCTCGAGGAAGCCTTGCAGCGCAGTCAAACCCTTACGTCCCGTCTCGATACGGCGACGAGCGAAGGTGCGGCGGCCCAGGGTGAGGCGCAAAAAGCCGCCGAGAACGCTGCAAAGCTCACGACTGAACTCGGTGCGGCGCGGGAGAGCGTAACGACAGCCCAGGCCGAGGTGCAAAGGCTTCAGGAGCAGGTGGCGACCCTGACCCAGGAGCGCGATACGGCCCAGGCTGAAAGCGAGCGGCTTCAGGGTGAACTCGATACCGCCCAGCAGAACAACGAGAGTCTGAATAGAGACCTCGAGACCGCTAGCGGCGAGCTCGAGACCACCAAAGGCGAGCTTCAGACAGCCACGAGCGAAAACGAGCGGCTTACAGGCGAGCTAGAGACCGCCCAGCAACAGGGCGAGACGCTCCAGGGTCAGCTTACAGAGGCCCAGAACCAGCTCGCGACAGTTCGCGGCAACCTGCAAGAGGTCCAGTCGCAAAACCGCTCGCTGACCGATGACCTCACCCGCGCACGCACGGATAACGAAACGCTGACCGAGCAACTAGAGAGTGCAAAGCAGACGCAGACGCGCACTCAGGGGGAACTCGAACGCACCCAGACGCAGCTGACCAACGTTCAAGAAAGGCTCGCTGAGGCCCAGGCACGAGGCCAAGACCTTCAGGCAGAGCTGACGCAGGCTACGCGTGAGGGTGAGACCCTGGCCCAGCAGCTCAGCGACCTGACCGGTGCGACGCGGGTACAACTGCTCGAGCCCCCTGCCCGGCAGCTTGCCCGCGCCCAGACGCAGGCGACAACAGCAACCGACAGCCTCCGCGACTTCCTGGCGGTTTCGCCCAGCCGCGCGGAGCTGAGTGGGGCCGAGCAGCAGGAGTACGACAGGTTGCGTCAGGCCGCTGAACAGGCGCAGGAAAACGTGGCCCGTCTGACGGGTGCGCTCGGGGTCTATACGGTTCGCTCGGGTGATTCGCTCTCGGCCATCGCGGCGCGTTATTACGGCAGCGGCTCGAGCTACCCCGAGATCGTCGCGGCCAACGACTTTCTTGGTGACGTCGACACCCTGTTGCCGGATATGGTCCTCGTCATTCCCCGTGTGGCGGCTGGAAACTAGCTTTGTGCGCGAGGGGCGAACGCCAGGCCCCTTTGTCTTGCTCCTCGCGCATAACCTGATGTTCGAGTGGCGTAGACGCGCGGGGTCGTCTCGTTCACGGGGAACGCACACAGAAAGTCGGGCGGGACAACTGTACCGTGAGTAGACCGCGCTTCTCTGTACACTAGGCAGAACATGGAGAACCGGGAAAGGCTCGAGGCTGAACTCAACGACGCCACACTCGTTTTGCTGGCGCAGCTACGTCAAGCAGGGAGTGTGGCTTTCAGCTCGTTGGGGCTCACCTACGGTCAGGCAATGCTTCTCATGTTTGTCGAGCAGGGATATACGCGTCCGAAAGAGCTGACGGGTCTACTCGGTGTGGTGTTTTCCGCGTTTTCTGCGCTCGTTACCAACCTCGTGGGTTCCGGGTTTCTCTTGCGCGAACTCGATCCGACAGACGGGCGGCGGGTCGAGGTCCGACTGACCCCTGAGGGCAGAGAAATGTGCGACCGCATTCGTGCGGCGTGGCGCGACGTCAATCCGCTCCGGACGTCCGCTATAGACGAAGCCGACGCTCGAGCCTTGCTCCGGGTCGTTGCGCTTATGCTGCCCCAGGACTGACCTTTAGAGCCCCCACGGCTCGACCTTGGCAACGGCTCCCTGCTGCTCGAGCCAGGGCCTGAGCTTTGTTTCGAAGCAAGTCGGGCAAAGGTCGAAGGAAGTCGTCTCTCCTACACCGCCGTCGAGTCCCTTTTCGCCCGCGCGAAGCTTGATCTGAACGTCTAGAGCCGTCCCGTAGACTTTGCGGAAAGCGGGATTAAGAATTACCGACCCGTTTTTGTGATACTGCATAATCTCGCTTCCGCACAAATCACAGTGCAGTGCGATAGCCTCGAGGACGATCTGCTGGGGTCGAGCGGGCACTGTGACTTGCGAATACTTCTTCACACTCTATATGTAGCCAAAGTTTGGGTGCGGCGCAAGAGTATGTGTTTTGTTAAACGCTTGATCCAAAGAGTTAAACGTTTTTGATGAAGATGTGCGTGAGGCAAGGCACTTCTGGTATGGGCTACAGCTACCGACCGAACCGGAAGGAGGAGAGGTTGTAACGGGTCGTCAAGTATTTTTATGCAAGGTGCACTGTGAGTGCCTAGGCCTCAACACCTGTGCGGGCACTCGCTGTCACGAGATATGGACCCTGCGCAGAGCCAGAGCCCTGGTGTTTTATATCGTATCGGGACAAGCTTCAGGCGTGAAGCGCTTCTAGTTCGGCTCTGGTTGGTGGGTCGGCACCGGGGCGGGTACAGTTGAGAGCGGCAGCGGCAGCAGCGAAGGCCAGCGCGTCACGCCACGCGGTATCGGCAAGGGCACCAAAGCCTCGCTGGTGTCCTTGCTCCTCGAGCCTCACCATCAACGCGCCCATAAAGGTGTCCCCAGCTCCAACCGTGTCCTCGACGTGGATGACGGGCGTCGGCACGAAAAGCTGTCCTTGTCGGCGCAGCAGCACCGTCCCCTCGCCTCCCTGGGTTACGACGACGGCCTCGGGGCCGTGCTCGAGCCAGCGCTGCGCAGCCTCGAGCGGGGGCGTCTCTGGATAGAGCCAGCGCAGGTCCTGGGTACTCACCTTGACGAGGTGCGCGAGGCCCAGAGCCCGCTCCAGAAGAGGAAAGTAGCGCGTTTTGTCGGGGATCAGGGCGGGTCGCACATTGGGATCGAAAACCACGGCGCAGCGTGACCTGTGCGCTGCAACCGTGTCGAATATCGCCTGGGCTGCCGGGTCGCGCAGCAGGCTGATCGAGCCGAAGGAAATAAATCTGACAGTTTCGGGCAGCTGCGGGCGCGGGTCCGGGTTATAGAGCGTGTCGGCCGCCCCTTCGTTTAGAAAGGTAAAGTCGACGTCCCCCCCTCGTTCGCTGACAAAAGCCACCGTCGACGGCGCGCTGCTGCGGGTAATGAGCGCGTCGGACACCCCGTTGTGCGCGATATGGTGCATGACAGCTTGCCCAAGAAAATCTGCCGAAACCTGGGATGCCAGGGCCACGGGCGTGCCCAGCCGTGCCACGGCAACCGCGACGTTGAGTGGCGATCCCCCCACGAAGCCCTGGAAAGTCAAGGCGGACGTTTCCTTGAAATCGATCAAGGCCTCGCCGAAACAGACGATTCTCATAAGCCGACCCCTCGCGGGTTGCGCCTACGTGTGCAGCCCGGTATCTATGTAGTCTTCAGGTTACCCTAAGGGCGCTGCCCCTGCAAAGACTTTCGCTCGCGTGTGCTCTGCGGGTGCGTTTCCTGTGTAGCCCGCTGCAGTCGCGGCGCTCTCACCGTTATGCCACGGCGCGACTCGAGGGTTGCTGGAATCGGTGCGCGTTCAGGTCGTGGGAGGTGGGGAGTCGGGTAGGTGCAAACTGTCTGGTAGGCTCTCAGGGTTTGCTCGGCCAGACGCCCCCAGTCCAGGGCGTTTAGATTCAGGGGCTGCCGGGGTTGCGTAGACCAGGCGACTGCTCGCTGCAGGTCGTCGGGCGAGAGTACCCCGCGAAATGTCTGAACCCACGACGTGCCCGCGTAGAGCTGCAAGTCCTCCATAGCACCCCGTGTCGGTACCAGGACGGGTACGCCGAACGTGAGCGCGAGAAGCGCCGACGATGAATTCAGGATGTCGGTATAGGGAAGAGCGACGAGGTCGGACGCGCGCATGTAGCGCGTAACGTCCTCATCTGGGATGAACTCGAGCCTTAGCCTGATACGTGGATCGTCCCCGGCCGCTTCTAAGATAGCCTCTTTGAGAGACGCCGTTTTCGGTCGTCCCGCGATCAGCAGGAGCAGGTTTTCGTCTTTTAACTGCCGGAAAGTATGGATAAGGTGCGGGATATTTTTGTAGTCACGAACGTGACCGACGTTGCTGATGACCTTTGCCGTGGGCGTGATACCGAGGTGCTGCCGCGCCTCTTCTCGCGACATATCCTTTGGATAGTGCTCCTGGAAGTGACCGTGTGGGATGACGAATGAAGGCTTGCGCTTGAGGGCTGGAAAGCGGGACTCGGCGAGGTCCTTGCCACTCGGACTGAGCGCGATCCAGCCGTCGATCAGGTGGGTAAAAGCGCGCCAGAACCAGGGCTCGAGCTGAGGGTGTCGCCGCTCGTGCTGAGCAAGGTTATGGGCAGTCCAGATAATCTTGACGCCGCGCGCTTTGGCGAGGAGGATCTCGAGAATGAGTTTGCCGACGCGTCCGCCCGCCTTGAGGGGGTGCGGGTTCGTCAGACGCGTTTCGGGCCAGTGCAGGTGCCAAACATCGAAAGGTTCCCGGTACAGGTGAACGGACTTGTAGTTGACGATCTCGACGCCTTGCGCCTGGAGGTGCGTGTAGAGTTGCACGATGTAGGGCTGATGGTTGTAGCTTGGTCCGGGCCAGGCAAGAACACGCATGTCTAGAGTCTAGGGGCGTGCGGGCAAAAGCGCCGTGACCACCGTCCTGAACGCGCAAGGTTGGGCCCCGGAAGGGGGGCTTACGCTTCGGTCCTCTGACCTTGGTACTGCAGCTCATAGAGGGTGCGGTAGTAGCCCTCTTCACGCAGCAATTCCTGATGGCTTCCCTGCTCCAAGAGTCTGCCCTTTTTCATGACCATGATGCGGTCGACGTTCTGAATGGTCGAGAGGCGGTGCGCAATGATGATGCTGGTGCGCCCCTGCATGAGTTTCTCCAAAGCGTCCTGGATCAGCGCCTCGGTTTCCGTATCGACGCTGGCAGTAGCTTCGTCCAGAACGAGCAGGATGTCCGGGTTTTGTACTAGTGCCCGGGCGAAGGCGATCAGCTGTTTTTGCCCGGTCGAGAAGCCTGCGCCGCGTTCGCGCACCGGCGTGTCGTAGCCTTGCGGCAGACGCTCGATAAAGCTGTGGGCGTTGACGAACCGGGCCGCTTCCATGACCCGTGACAGGGGAATATCCGGGTCGTTCAGGGTGATGTTGCT
The DNA here is from genome assembly GCA_048594695.1 of Truepera sp. Classification (GTDB taxonomy): domain Bacteria; phylum Deinococcota; class Deinococci; order Deinococcales; family Trueperaceae; genus Truepera. The sequence goes on from JBMDWS010000385.1 coordinate 12,478, forward strand.
GCGCACCGTTCCTGAAAAGAGAAAGGGATCTTGTAAGACGATCCCGACGTGCCGCCGCAGACTAATCTGGTCGTAGTCGCGCACGTTCCGGCCATCGATCTTGATGCTGCCCCGCTGCACATCGTAAAAACGGCTGATGAGGCTGATGATGGTCGTCTTGCCTGCCCCGGTATGGCCGACAAAGGCCACTGACTCGCCCGGCTTGATCGTAAAGCTCAGGTCGCGTAGCACCCAGTCCTCGTTAGCGTAGGCAAAAGACACATTGTCGAAGACGACTTCGCCGCGAAAGTCGGTGTCGAAAGTCGCCGGGCTCGGCTTGTCGCTGATCTCTTCGGGGGTATCGAGCAGACCGAAGATACGTTCACACGAGGCCATCGCCGCTTGCAGCGTATTGAAGCGGTCACTCAGGTTCTGGATCGGGCGGAAAAAATCTTGTGAGTACTGCAAGAAGGCGGTCAGCAGGCCCACGGTAATGACACCACTCACGCCGTCGCCGACGAGCAGGACTGCCCCGTAGTAGAGGATCAGGGCGACTGAGATCGCGCCCGTCAGGGAAACGACGGGGAAAAACAGGCTGAACCAGCGCACCTGTTCGACGTTGGCGTCGTGCAGCTCGAGGTTGATCTCGTCGAAGCGCCGCGCATTGCGCGTTTCACGGTTGAAGAGCTGCACAGTTTTCATGCCGCTCAGGTTTTCGGACAAGTAGGTGTTCGACCTCGAGGTGCGAATACGCACGGTTCTAAAGGCGTCCCGGATGCGCCCTCGTAGATAGTTGAGGCCCACGTAAAGAATCGGCATGACGACGAGCGTGACGAGCGCGAGCTGCCAGTTGAGGCTAAACATATAGACCGTCAGGCCGATGAGGAGGCCCACGTCGGCGATGATGCCGACCACGCCGTCGACGATCATCTGCTGAATGGCCTCGATATCACTGGTGATGCGGGTAATAAGGCGACCGACCGGGGTGCGGTCGAAAAAACCCAGGTGCAGGCGCTGGACCTTGCTGAAAATCTCCCGGCGAATGTCGAAAATAACGTACTGACCAAGCCAGTTGACCAAATAGGTGTAACCGTAGCGCAGCCCGAACGAAAGTATACGCAGGGCCATATACACCCCTACGACGCCGAGAATGCCGCGAAAGCGTTCGCTCTCGCTGAGGGCCGTAAATGGTGCGGCGACTGGGCTGAAGTAGCGGTCGATAGCGAGCGTGATGAGATACGGAAATATCGGCACGATGGCGCTGTAGAGGAGCAGCAGGGCGACAGCGCCCGCGACGTGGCCGCGGTAGGGGCGCAGGTATGAAAGGAGGCGCACGGCGATAGTCCCGCTAAAGCCGCGATCGACGGCTTGCCCGTCCTCGTCGTAGCGCCCTTCTTGCCGTAGCGCCCGGACCTTGCCGCGACGTTCGCGGCGGGCTCTGGCTTTTAGGTCGTCAACGTCGTAGTGGTCGTCTTTTGCGGGCTGGCCCGTTTGCTGTGCGGGTTGGCCCGTTTGCTGGTCAGGAGTAGCGTGATTCATAAGAAGCCTCTCAGGCTGCCTCGAGCGAGGCCTCGAGTTGCTGTCGCCTGTTCATATCGGCGTACCAGCCCTTGGCCCTGGCAAGATCGTCGTGTGAACCGCGCTCACCGATTCGACCGTCACGCAGGACCAGGATAAAGTCCGTCCCGTTAAAAGCGGAGATGCGGTGGCCCACGATCAGGCTGGTGCGGTCGGCTGTGACCTTCCGAAGGTTCTCCAGAATGTGCGCTTCGGTCTGCGTGTCGACCGCCGAGAGCGCGTCGTCCAGAATCAGAATGCTCGGGTTGCGAACGATGGCGCGGGCCATTGCGGTGCGCTGGCGCTGCCCGCCCGAGAGTGTCACGCCGCGTTCGCCGAGGGTGGTGTCGTATCCCTCAGGGAACGCTTCGACGTCGCCTGCAAGCTGCACGAGCCGCGCCACCTCTGCGGCTCTGAGCCGCGCTGCCTCAGATGAAACTTCCGGTGTTCCGTAGGTGATGTTCTCGGCGATCGTGTCCGAAAAAAGAAAAGGCTCTTGGGGCACGAGGCCGATATGCCGCCGCAGCACGTCGACCGGGTAACGCCTGATGTTGATGCCGTCGATAAGGATCTCGCCCTCGTCGGGATCGATCAGGCGGGCAATCAGATTGATGATGATCGTTTTGCCCGAACCGGTAGGCCCGGTGATACCGACCTTATGGCCTGCCGGAATCTTGAAGGAAACGTCCCTAAGCGCCTGTTTTTCACCAAACGTCACGCTGACGCCCCGGAACTCGATAGCACCCCGAATCGTAAGCAGGCTGTGATCGGTGTCGGCGTCGTCGGCAATCGAGGGCTGGGCGCTCAGGATCTCTTTTAACCTGTCCCACGACGTAAACCCGCGCTGCGCCATCGAGGCGATCCAGCCGAGTGCCAGAATGGGCCACTGAATCCCTAAAAATAGAAACAAAAAGTCTACAAAGCCCGCGATACCGAGCGTTCCCGTAACGACAGCCCGCCCGCCAAAGAGCAAGAGAACCGAGACGGTAATACCGAAAAGAAGCTCCATGAGCGGAAAGAGCGGCCCGTCGACTTTGGTGAGCGCGAGGTTGCGACGAATGAACTCGTTATTGAGTGCGCCAAAACGCTCGGTTTCACGCGCCTCGAGGCCAAACCCCTTGACCACCCGAATTCCGCTGAAATTCTCTTGCGCCATCGCCGAAACTTCGGAGAGCTGCGCCTGTACGCGCTCGTAGCGTCGGTAGATCACCCGCATCAGGATAAAAAAACTCACGGTGATGAGCGGAACGATCACGAGCGTCAGGCGGGCGAGCCCCGCGTCGATTGAAAACATCCGGGTAAAGGTAAAGGTGAGCATGAGGGCGGTACTGAGACCCTGAAAGATCGCCACACCGACGAACTGCCGCACCGCGCTCAGGTCGGCCGTCATGCGGGCCATCAGGTCGCCGACCCGGTGATCGTCGTAGTAGTCGGTACCAAGCCGGGTAAAGTGCGTGAACAGGTCATGCCGCATGTCGAACATGATTTCCCAGGAGGCATTTAACATAAGCCGCCGCACCATGATCATCGCGAGTGAGGTGACAAGCGCGATACCCAGCACGCCGAACACGTAGAGCCAGATACTCGCTTCGGGCGGATTCTGCAGGCGCGTGTAGATGGCCGAGAGCGACGCACCCCCGGAGAAAAGGCCCCGTATGAACGCCCAAGGCGAACCGAGCGTGAGAGTGTCCTGTTCAAAGGCGGCGCTTGCTGCGCCGATGACCCTTGGTGTCTGAACGGTGAGGGCGCTAAAGAGGACGAGGAGTGCGGTTCCGAGCAAGAAAGCTGCGGGATAGTGGCGTATGTAGCGAAAGAGGTCTTTCAAGGTCTGCACGGCGACCCTCCCTGTAAAAACCTTTCTAACCTAGCATGGTGTCCTCGCAGCTACGCCCTGCGCCGTTACATGTGGTCTAGAGGTGGTGTACTCACGGGTTAGGGCTCTTTTTTAGGGTTGGCTTCGGCTTTCCGGCACGTTATTTTGTGACTATGCGTATGTGGCTTGCCCTCTACTGCACCACGTTTCCGGTGGCCTATGCGCTCCTCCGGACGTCGCGACGCGTGCGGCGGGTCCAGAACGTGCTTTTGGGGTATGAAGCCACCCGCATCGTGCGCGAGTTACATGTGCTGGTTGTTACCCCACTGTGGCTGCCACTTCTTGTGATCTGGGTGATTCTCAGGCTACTCGAGCGTCTCGAGTAGCCTTTTCCCGGTGATGGGCGTCAGGGCAGCACCCGGGCCAGAACGAACTTCAGGTAACGGCCTTCGGGAAAATTGGCGGGCACCGGATGGTCCGGCGCGTGTCCGGCCTCGTGGATAATCTGCGCGCGTACGCCAGCGGTCTGCGCTGCTTCACCCAGAAGGGTCCGGAACGCTTCGGGCGAGACCTGCGCCGTGCAGGAGGCCGTAGCGATTAGCCCCCCGGGTTCGGTGCAGCGCAGCGCCTGAGCGTTGAGTTTCGTGTAGGCGCGTAGCGCGGCAAACCGACTCTTTTGGTTGCGCGCCAAGGACGGCGGGTCGAGCACGACCATTCCAAAGCGCTGCTTACGGGCTGCGTAGTCGCCCAGCAGGGAAAACACGTCGGCGCTCAAAAACGTATGTGCCTCCGGCGCAAAACCGTTCAGGGCAAAGTTGCGGCGTGCGTCCTCGGTGGCAGCGGGAGCGATGTCGACGCTCGTGACGTGGCTGGCTCCGCCCCGCGCAGCGTAGAGCGAAAAGGCTCCGGTATAGGCGAACAGGTTCAGCACGCGCCGCTCCCGACTGAAACGTTCGACGGTCGAGCGGTTGTCGCGGTGGTCTAGAAAAAGACCTGTCTTCTGCCCGTCGTAGAGGTTAGCCAGGAGCTTGAGGCCGTTTTCTTGAACGGTCAGTTCGGGCGGGGGTAGTTGTCCCCAAAGTGCTTCGAGACCCCCCTCGCCCCTCCTAACGATGCCGCGTAGCTTGAGCTGACGGCTGAGCGCCTTGACGACGTCGGGAACGAGCGGCTCGAGGCTGCTGGCATAGAGGCGCAGCACCGCGAAACGCTCGTAGCGGTCGACGGTGATGCCGGGCAGAAAATCCCCTTCGCCGTAGAGCAGGCGGTAACAGGTCGTGTCGCCACCTGCTGTCTGGGCGAGGGTCTGAGCGCGCAGCTCAAGCGCCTGCGCGACACGCCTGTCCACGTCGTTCGGCGCGAGCGGCTCGGGACCGAAAAGGCGCACGGCGATCTGCCCTTCGGCGTCGTAGATGCCGCAGGCTTCGGCACCGCCCGCTTGGACCCTTACCCATTCGCCACCGCTCAGGCTGTGCCGGGGCAGGTGGTTGCGGTAGAGCCAAGGATGCCCGGAGCGCAGGGCGGGCTCGAGGGTTTTGTCGAGGGTGAGAACGGGTAGCGGCATCAGGCTAGCTTACTGCCAGAACTCTGGTGGGGTGAGAACGGGCTTACTCCGAATAGTCGGTGTTATTGATATATCCGACAGTTCCGCTGTATGAAATGACCTGGCCGGGTTGAGCCGCTACGACCGCGTTATCTGGGATATCGTCGACAACGACGCAGTTCGCGCCGATGGCGACGTTGTTCCCTATACTGACGTTACCAAGGATCTTAGCGCCGGGGCCTACGAATACGTTATTGCCGAGGGTAGGTGTTCCTTTACGCTTGCCCCGATTGGTTTGCCCGATCGTCACGCCGCTGGCAATATTACAATTTTTGCCGATGACTGCTCGGCTGTTGACCACGATGTCGCCCATATGTTCGAGAAAAAGGCCTCTGCCAATTTTGGTACCAGGGACCAGCCAGACCCCATGCTTATGTTGATAGTGGCGATAAACAACACGCGCGAGCGGGTAGAGGATCGCCCTCAAGCGGTGACCCCGAGTGAAACTCGCTGTGCGAAACCAAAATACATGCTTGAAACCCATGTCTGTAAAGAGTGACCTCACAAGGGTGCGTGAATCGCTTCGACCTGTTTTGCGGTAGACATCTGCGCGAAGGATTCTCACATAGGTACGGAAGCTGGTATTGCTGGAGCCTTGAGGAGTACGCATCAAAACGCATTGTAATACATATGATTTGTTAAGGTTAGCAATATTGACAACGTTCTCTAGTAGCGGGCTAGGACCTGCGCTCGCTGCAATATGCTGTCGAACATGTCCAGCGTCAGCCTGCCCGTGTTGGTGTTTTGCAGGCTCACATGATACGAGTCCAGCAGGGGTGGGGCTCCGACAAAGATGTGAAGTGCGCCGTGAGCAAACGGGTACGCGGCCTTAGTCAAGGTGTGGCCCCGGCGCTGCAACAGCTCGAGATAGCTCGCGTGGGCGATGCTACCCAGAGCTAGAACGACGCGGATGTTCGGCAGGCCGTCAAAATCGCGCTCTAACCAGCTCCGGCAGTTTTGCAGCTCCTCACGCGTGGGCTTGTTGCCGGGCGGAGCGCAGCGGGCCGCTGCTGTGATGAACATGTCCCGTAAAACGAGGCCATCATTCCTCGACGTTGCCTCCGGCTGGCTCGCGAGACCTGCTCGGTAGAGGGCCGGGTAGAGAAAGTTTCCCGAGCCGTCCCCGGTAAACATCCGGCCCGT
>JBMDWS010000386.1:0-2852 GCA_048594695.1 Truepera sp.
GACAGTGCGGGGCAGCGCCTCTTATGGCGCGTTCGAGGTCGAGGCCTATCAGAAACCCGAATACCGCGTCACCGTGACCCCGGACGCGACCGACGTGGTTCAGGGCGACGCGGCGACCGTCACGGTTTCCGGCGCGTACCTGTTCGGGGGGCCGGTCGCGGGTGGCAAAGTTAGCTACACCGTGCTGCGACAGCCCTACTCGCGCTGGGGCTACGTGTCTTCCTACGGCTTTTACGAGGACTATGACTACGTCTATGATTACGGCGGCGAGGTTGTAGAACGCGGCGAGGGCGTGCTGGACGAAAACGGCGAACTGCAGCTCGAGCTTCCCCTCGCTGAAACGAACGAGGACTATCAGCTGACCGTGCAGGCGGGCGTCACCGACGAGGCGCGGCGCGAAATCTCGGGCGGCGCCACACTGCGCGCCTTCCGCGCCGCCCTGACCCTCGACGTGCAGACCGACCGTTACGCCTACGACGACGGAGAGACGATCGAGGTCACCGTTCGGGCCGCCGACCTGCAGGGAAAACCCGTTGCGGTGCCCTTCAGCCTCGACACCGCCCGCTACGTCTGGCGGGAAGGCTCGAGCCACAGCGTTCGGGGGCAGATCTACCGGGGCGAAACGGACGCGGAGGGCCGCGCCACGCTGCGCCTGCTCGCCCACGGGCAGGGCTCGTACACCGTGACGGTGCGTGCCCAAGACGAGGCTGGACGCAAGACGAGCGCCGAGGCGTATTACTGGGTTGCGGGTGATGACCCCTGGACCTGGTCCTACGACGCCCTCAAGATCACCCCGGACAAGGAGGAGTACCGGGTCGGTGACACGGCCCGCTTCGTGATCGAGTCGCCCGTGCCTGACGCCTACGCGCTCGTGAGCCTCGAGGGTCAGTCGCTGGCGGACTATGAGCTCGTCCGGCTGAACGGGTCGGCGCTGACCTACGAGCTGCCCATCACCGAAGGGATGACGCCCAACGGTCACCTGTCGGTGGTCATCGTCGGGGGCGGGCAGACCTACTACGAGACGGCGGGCTTCCGCGTCCCACCGGTCGACAAGTTCCTGAACGTCGAGCTGGTCGCTGACTCGGACACCTATCGACCTGGCGACCAGGGCACCTTCGACGTGCGTGTGTCGGATGCTACGGGACAGGGCGTTCAGTCCCAATTGACGCTCGCGCTGGTCGACGAGGCCATCTACCTCCTTCGTCCCGACGCCACGCCCGATATACGCGGGTTTTTCTACGCCCTGCGCGAAAACGTGGTCAGCACGCAGCTGAGCGACTGGTACTACTTCGGAGATGCGGCTACAGCGGACATGGCGGCGGAGGCTGCGCCTTCTGCGGCTCGAGCGCCCATGAACGAGGCTGTGTTCGGGCAGAGCAAGGCCGCTTTTGCCGAGGCCGAAGTGCGCGACGACTTCCGCGACACGCTCCTGTGGCTGCCGACCCTGACGACCGATGCCACGGGCCGGGCCACGGTGCAGGTGACCTTCCCCGACAACCTGACCGAATGGCGGCTGACGGCGCGGGCAGTGACGCTGGGTGGCGAGGTAGGACAGAACACCCTGACGGTTAAGACGACGCTGCCAGTCATCGCACGACTGGCTGCGCCACGCTTTTTTGTCCGGGGTGACGAAGCGAGCCTCCGCGTTATCGCTCAGAACAATACGATTGGAGAGCTGGACGGACGGCTCGAGCTGAGCGCCACGAATCTCGACATATTGAATCCGGTACCGGTCGAAACCACGCTTCCCGCCGGAAGCGGCGCCACCGCCGACTTCCGGGTGCGAGCCGACAAAACAGGGCGTGCGACGCTGCGCGCTTCGGCCCTTACGACAGAGGCCTCGGATGCGCTCGAGCAACCCCTGCCCGTCCTGCCCCACGGCCTCCGGCAAGAACTCGGTTGGGCCGACAGCAGCGTGTCCGGGAGCAGTGCGTCCTGGGATTTCACTCTGCCGAGCACGGCGGACCTCACGACCTCGAGCGGTACCCTCTACCTGACGCCCTCCCTGGCGTCGGTGGTCTCTCCGGCGCTCGCCTACCTGGCGGGCTACCCCTACGGCTGCACCGAGCAGACCATGAGCCGCTTCTACCCGAGCGTGCTGGCGGCGCAGGCGGGCGACCTCGCGGCGTTGCCCGACGACGTTGCCCAAAACTTGGGCGACATGGTGGCGGAGGGCTTCAAGCGCCTCTACACCTTTCAGCACGCGGACGGTGGCTGGGGCTTTTGGCAGTACGACGAGAGCAGCGCTTTTATCACCGCCTACGTGGTGCTGGGCATGCTGGACGCCCAGGATGCGGGGTACAGCGTCAAGGCAGGGGTGCTGAGGCCCGCACTCGACTATCTTGCCCGGGTCGCAGGAACCGAAACGGACGTTACCCAAAACGCCGACGGTCGAGCCTACGCCTACTACGCGCTCTCTCGTGCGGGCCGCGACATCTCAGCGTTCGAGGCCTGGGTGGGCCGCGCGACACTTTCGCCCTACGGCCTCGCCCTGTCGGTACTGACCCTCGCCGAAGCGGGCAAGACGCCGGAGGCCAACCTTTACCTCGATGAGCTTCTGGGGCGCGTGACCGAGCGAGACCGCGTGGCCTACTGGGAGAGCGACGCGCCCGCCTACGCCTGGAATGATGACCGCACCGAGGCGACGGCGTACGCGCTCGAGGCTCTCGCCACCCTGCGCCCGAACGACCCGCTCGTTGGCAAGGTCGTTAACTGGCTCCTTTTGGAGCGCAACGGCGCACGCTGGGTGTCGACAAAAGATACCGCCGCCGTGGTCCGGGCGGCGCTGGTGCTGGCTGATAAGACGGATGAGGCGGCGCGCGCTTACCGCGTGCAGGTCACGTTGAATGGTA
>JBMDWS010000387.1:0-2574 GCA_048594695.1 Truepera sp.
GCGCACTGCGCCGCTGCTCCCGCCTCGAGGTAGAGATAGCGGTAGGCGCGGCTTTTTGAACCGTCGTCGATGCGCCCAGGCAAACCCGTGTAGGCGATAATCGCAGCGACGGCGCTGATGTCGGTATCTCCGAGGAGCGCGTCGGCCAGGTCCAGGCTCGGTTCGGTTCGCTGCAGATGCTCGAGCGCGTGTTCACGCGGGTTGTAGTGGTAGACCCCCGGAAACACGTCCTCGATCTGTCGCACCACGAGGTAGGCCTCGAGGCCCGCGATCGGCACCGCCGTGGCGTGGGTACGCTGCCCGCCATAGGTGAATCCGGCGGTGGCCCAGAGGAGTTGCGACACGTCCTGCTGGCGCAGCCGTCCCCCCTCGGAGATACTCTCCCGCGTCGTTGCCAGAGTGGCCCAGAGCCCTTTGCCCCCCGCAAGATCGGGAACAGGCAACGAGGCGACCTCGAGCGGGTTGGCGTAGACCTTGAAGGGGCTCACGACCTTCCCTGTTTTGGAGGGAAGAGCGCCGCGCCGGTATTTGGTCTGCGTCTGGAAGGTTTCCCCAATCGTTTTGTCGCGACTGCTGGCCAACGCTTCTCCTAAAATCTGCTCTCGTCTGGACTATGCCCCGGCACCTAACCACTCATCACGGGTCGATCACGGTGTCAAATAAAAGTGTAGCATTTCAGCCTTTCCCTATGCGCCTCTCATCGAAGAACCCGACAGGCCCGCACACCCTATCCTGTTATCGTCGGAGGATGAGCCACGATGGCACAGCTTTCAGCCAGGCACTGCTCGACTGGTTCCGCGCCTCGGCGCGGGTACTGCCCTGGCGCAGCGGCCGCACACCCTACCGCGTCTGGGTGTCTGAAACCATGTTGCAGCAGACCCAGGTCGCCACGGTCATCCCTTACTTCGAGCGCTGGCTGAAGTCATTTCCCGATCTGACGACGCTTGCCGATGCGCCGCAGGAAGCTGTGCTCAAAGCTTGGGAGGGGCTAGGGTACTACCGCCGCGCCAGACTCCTCCAGCGGGGCGCGCAGGTCGTGGTGCAGGAGCATGGCGGCAGGGTTCCAGGGACCTATCGAGAGCTGCTCGAGCTGCCCGGCATCGGCCCCTACACGGCGGCGGCGATCGCCTCGCTCGCTTTTGGTGAAGCGGTGCTGGCGGTCGACGGCAACGTCAAGCGCGTGGCAGCGCGGCTCTTTTGCCTTCCGGGGATCGTCACACCGGTAGCGGTGAAAACGGTCCTCGAGCCTCATCTTCCTTCCGCTGCTGCGGGCGACTTCAACGAAGCCCTTATGGAACTCGGGGCGACCATCTGCACGCCGCGTTCACCCCGCTGCGATGCGTGTCCGGTGAGAGCGCACTGCGAGGCGTTCAGGACGGGGAGGGTGTCCCTCTTTCCCGAACCCGTCAAGCGAAAGGCTGTCCCGCACCACTACCGCTACGCCCTCATCGCACGGCGTGGCGACGCGCTCTGGCTCCGGCAGCGCAGCGAGGACGAGATGCTCGGCGGCCTCTGGGGGTTCGTACTGAGCGAAAGTAAACCTGAAGGGGTGAGGCTCGAGCCCGTGCAGCACGCCTACACCCACTTTCGCATCACAGCCGCGCCCGTACTCGTTGCCGAACCCCCGAGCGAAGGTCAGTGGATAGACCCCGCGGCGCAGGAACGCCTGCCTCTCTCGAAACTCGACCACAAGATTCTGGCGCGGGTGCGAAAAAAGGCTGCATGAAAGGAGCGCCCATGCAAAGACCTACCCCCGTCCTATTACTTGGTACATTTCACCTCGAGGACGCAGGTCGCGACATGTACAAGCCGCAGTTTGTCTTCGACGTCAAGGCGAGGCAGAACGAGATCGAAGCGGTTGTCGAGCGTCTGGCGAACTTCGCCCCAACGAAGATCGCTGTCGAAACGCAGGAGCAGGGCACACTCGACGAGGAATATAAGGCTTACCAGGAGGACAGGCTCGAGCTACAGGGCAACGAGGTTCACCAGTTCGGGTTCCGGCTGGCAAAACGGCTCGGGCACGCGCGTGTGTACGCTATCAATGCCTGGGGACGGTTCTACAAGGGCCTGGGGGACCACGGCGGAACGTCAGCGCAAGCCGAAACCCCCGATATCACCTGGGATTACGTCGAAACCTACGCCAGCGACCACGGGCAGCTCGAGCGGGTGGAACGGGAAATCGCTCCGTATCTGAAGCAATTTGCGGAGGACGATCGGGCCACAGTCGAGCGGTCGTTACGCGAAACGCTGCTCGAGATAAACGACCCACAGGCTATTACCGAGGCTCACGGCGTCTACCTCATGGCGCATTTCAAGGTCGGCGAAGGTGACGCGTATCCAGGCGTTGACGCGGCGACCTCTTGGCATAACCGCAACCTGCGGATCTTCGCTAACGTCCAGCGCATCACAGCACCCGGCGACCGCCTGCTCGTCATCTACGGCGGGGGTCACACGGCGCTTTTACGGCACTGCTTTTTAGCTTCGCCCGAGTACGAGCTGCTCGAGGTGAGCGCCTACCTCTAGTTCGCGCCTTGCGCTACCGTTTCACCGAAAAGGTCGGCGAACTCGCCGTAG
>JBMDWS010000388.1:0-1735 GCA_048594695.1 Truepera sp.
AGTACGAGGTTACCAATACGACCGCAGAGAGGATGACCTACACGCTGGCGGGTGTCCTTGCCAACCCCGCTGCGGAGGGGGCGACCAACCGCGTGCGGCAGGAGGAGGGCTGGACGCACCTCGAGCTCGGTACTGACGCTCTGTCCCCGGACGATCCGGCCTTCGGCACTCTGACGCTGGCAACCGACGCTTCCGAGGTGAGCTGGCAGCACGACTGGTTTCGGGGTGCCTGGTTCGACAGCCTCGAGGTCTACTGGCACGACCTGACGACGCCCGGCCCTTTCAAGGACAGGCGTTATGAACCCGAGCCGGAACGCGGCGGGGTGACCACCTTTCGCGGCAGCGCGGAGGGTGTGCTGGCGGCGCACCGAACCCTGGCGCCGGGTGAGACGGGGTCTATGCGCTTCGTCATCTCCTGGCACTTCCCCACCTGTGAAAACTACTGGAACGAGGCGGCTCGAGCCTCGGCCCGTGCAGCGGGGCTGAAGCCGACCTGGAAGAACTACTACGCGACCCTCTGGCCGGATTCGGCCTCGAGCGCCCGGTACGCGCTTGAAAACTGGGACAGGCTCTACCGGGAAACCGAGCGCTTTAGGAACGCCCTCTTTGGCTCGAGCCTCCCTGCGCCTGCCCTCGACGCCGTGACCGCCAATATCTCCATCCTCAAGACCGCGACGGTTCTGCGCCTCGAAGACGGCACCTTCTACGGCTGGGAAGGGGTGCACGTCGATGCGGGCTCCTGTGAGGGTTCGTGTACCCACGTCTGGAATTACGCGCAGGCTTTGCCGTTCCTGTTTCCGGCGCTCGAGCGCTCCATGCGCAGTGCCGACTACCGCTATAACCTGCGCCCGGACGGTGGGATGCTCTTTCGACTCATGTTGCCGCTTGGAACACCGCCGGAGGGTGTGGTGCACCGCCCCTGTGCGGACGGTCAGTTTGGCGGCGTCATGAAAACCTATCGGGACTGGAAGATAAGTGGCGACGATGCCTGGCTCCGGGGGCTCTGGCCTGCTCTAAAGGCGTCGATCGCCTTTGCCTGGCACCCCGACAATGAGGACCGCTGGGACCCCGAGAAGACAGGCGTTCTCTGGGGGCGGCAGCACCACACGCTGGATATGGAACTCTTCGGCCCCAACGCCTGGTTGACGGGGTTCTATCTGGGTGCGCTCAAGGCGGGGGCGGAGATGGCGGCGTATCTGGGGGAAGCGGAGACCGCAGCCGAGTACCGCACCATCTTTGCGCGCGGGAAGGCCTGGATGGACGAGCGTCTCTTTAACGGCGCGTATTATCAGCAGCGCCTAGAGCTGGGCGACCGGGGCGTGCTCGAGGCGTTCGATACAGGGTCGGCCGCGCTGGGCGGCGGCTCGGCGCTGGGGGCTTACTGGAATAGCGAGCACGAAGAGATCAAGTATCAGATCGCCGAGGGCTGCATCATCGATCAGCTTCTGGCGCAGTGGCACGCGAACCTCTACGGGCTGGGGGAGATCTTCGACGCGGGGCAGGCCAAGGTCGCCGTAGCGAGCCTCTTCCAGAACAACTTCAAGACCTCGAGCCGCGATACCTATAACCCCTGCCGCGTTTACAGCCTGAACGACGAGGCGGGTCTTATCATCTGTACCTGGCCCGAGGGGCGCGAGAAACCTCTTATCCCCGTCCCTTACGCTCAGGAGACGATGAACGGGTTCGAGTACGCTGCCGCCTCGCTGATGCTGCAAACGGGGCTTGTCCGTGAGGG
>JBMDWS010000389.1:0-6835 GCA_048594695.1 Truepera sp.
TGTCGCCCCGTGCGGCGTGTTTGGCGAGTGTACCGATGCAACCGAGTTCGTCGTCGGGATGAGCGAAAACTGCCATGAGATTCATGGGGGCGATTGTAACGGCCCCGAGAGAGCCCACCATGTCGCCCTTTTGACGTTGAGGCTTTTAACTGCCGAGCTTTTCGAGCAGCAGTTCGCGAACCAGGTCGGGTTTGGCCTTGCCGCCCGAAGCTTTCATCACGCGTCCCAGGAGGGCGTTGATGGCCTTGGGGTTCTCCCGCGCCTGCTCGACGACGCCCGGGTTTTCCGCCATCACCTGTTCCACGACACCTTCGAGTGCCGAGGTGTCGGTGAGCTGCTCGAGTCCCCGTTCCTTGACAAGGCTCACCGGATCGGCCCCGCCGATCACGTCCGGCAGGAGGTCCTTGGCGATCTTGCCGGAAATGGTGCCCGCGTCGATGAGGCCGACAAGGCTGGCTAGGTTCTCCGGTGTGAGGGCGCTGCGGGTGAGCTCGAGGCCGTGCGTGTTGAGGTGCCCGGTCACGTCGCTTACGAGCCAGTTGGCGAGCGCCTGCGGGTTGTTCCCGTACGCCTCGAGCGATTTGTCGAAAAAGCTCGAGAGGTCCACGTCATAGGCTAGGAGTGCAGCGCTGTCCGGGCGCACGCCGAGAGCGACGTAGCGCGCTTCTTTGGTGTCTGGCAGTTCAGGCGTCTCGGCGCGGATACGTTCTAACCAGGCTGCGCCTATCCTGATAGGGGGCAGATCGGGATCCGGGAAGTAGCGGTAGTCGGCCTCGCCCTCTTTGGTCCGCATCAGGTAGGTCTTCTGTCCGCCCTCGTCCCAGCCGAGCGTGTCCTGGCGGATGCTGCCGCCGTCCTCGAGAATCCGGCTCTGGCGTTTGATCTCGAACTCCAGAGCACGCTGCACGCTACGAAACGAGTTGAGGTTCTTGACCTCGACCTTGGTGCCAAAGGGCGCACCCGGTCGCCGCACCGACACGTTCACGTCGGCGCGCATCTTGCCTGCTTCGGGGTTGGCGTCTGAGACGCCCAGAGCGCGGGCCACGGCGCGCACTTTGGTCAGGAATTCACGCGCTTCTTCGGGGGTGCGCAGGTCGGGTTCGGTGACCATCTCGACCAGCGGCGCCCCGGCGCGGTTTAAGTCCATCAGGCTGTAGTCGGCGTAGGTCGGGTGCTGGCTCCGCCCGGCGTCCTCTTCCAGGTGACAGCGGGTGATGCCGATCCGCCGCCCGCCTGACAGCTCGATAAAACCGTGCTCGCCGACCGGATGGTCGTACTGGCTGATCTGGTAGTTCTTGGGCGCGTCCGGGTAGAAGTACTGCTTGCGGTGGAACTGGGTGCGCTCCGGAACCTCGCAGTGCAGCGCCAACGCGAAGGTGAGCGCCTTGTCGAGAGCGCGTTCGTTGATGGTCGGCAGGGAGCCGGGGAGGCCGAGGCAGACCGGGCACGTATGGGTGTTGGGCGCAGAGCCGAAGGTCTCGGCGGGGCAAGCGCAAAACATCTTGCTCTTGGTGCTCAGGGCGAGGTGGACTTCCAAGCCGATGACGGGCTCGAGGGGGGCTGACATAAGGGTAAGTGTACCAATCCTGTCCACACGTCTCATCTCCGAACCCTTCACCTTAAAAAGATGCCTAGACCTCTCATCGTGGCGCACCGGGGTGACACAGCCCACTACCCGGAAAACACCTTGGCGGCTTTTGAGAGCGCCGTGCGCAAAGGGGCCAACGCCATAGAGCTCGACGTTCACCTCACGCGGGACGGCGAACTCGTCGTGCACCATGACTACACGCTTGGGCGCACCGTGGCTGGGGAGGGGACGATCACCGAGAGGACGCTGGGGGAACTCAGGTCGCTCGAGGCGGGCTCATGGTTCGGGCCGGACTTTGCCCACGAACGGATTCCCACGCTGGGGGAGGTGCTGGCTTTAGGGCGCGGGCGGGTACGCTTCGAACTCGAGCTCAAGACGCCGACAGACGCGCTCCTGCAGCGCCTGTTCGCCGAACTCGAGCACTACGGTGTCGAGCTGGATGTCGAACTGACCTCACAGCATCAGCCGCTGCTCGCCCGAATCCATGCGCTGCGCCCCGACCTTCGTACCGGCCTCTTTGTCGCACCGTTTCCGCCCTGGATGCCAAAAACGCTCGGACAAGCGCAAGTCCGCGACTATCTGACCCTGCTGGGTGCGCAGGTTGCTCATGTGCCCTTCGAGCTGCTCGAGCTCTCTTTCATCGAGGAGCTTCACGCGGGCGGCTGGCGCGTTCATGCTGCGGACCTCCGGACCGACGCGGAAATGCTGGAGGCTGTGGCGCTCGGTGTCGACCAGATTTCGACGGATGACCTGGGGCTTGCCTTCCGTCTTCTCGGTCCCTAGCTTGTCGAGGACATAACGGCGGAGCCCTTTCCGGTGTTGGCAGAACAGTTCGACGGCCCGCGCGATCCTCCTTGTCGGCTTCTACGTTCGGGGTGAAGCCGACACGTATGGCAAATCGATCTGCTGCGGATCACGTCTGAGCCGCTTGACCGCGCTTTCGTCTAGACACTGGACACATAGCAGTCGTCCGCTGGGCGAGCGCTTAGCTCGTGGGCTGAGGAAGCAACCAGATAGCTGGCTTGGCGAGCGGCGACACGGGGAACTGCTCACCACCCGTTTCGACCTCTCCTGGGGCTTGGTCAGATCGATGCGAATGCAGCGGAATTTTCTAGCGAAGGGCGACCACAGCCTTTTTTATCCGCCTAGTAACAAAGGCGCTTTCCGGGACTCCCTGGTTGGAGCGTGTGCGCGGTGCCTACGGTCTGACCGGGCTCCCGCTGGTGGCACAGGCCCGCAGCGGCTTGGAGCTCTACGTCCTCACCGCCGAGCTTTTAGCACGCGTGTTGCGGAACGCAGACCGACCGATCATCGAACATACCCTCCGGCTCATCCGCCGAAGCGAGTAAGCTCAGGATATGGACGGGATGGTCGCAGCAGTTCTGGAAGACGTGGCGGTTGCTAGGGGCGGAGAGTTTTTCGTGTTGCTCCTCAAAACGCAGACAGGCGAGTATGTTCCTATCACGGTCGGACACCTGGAGGCGATGTCGATTCTGGCTGGGCGCAACGGGGACAAACTCGCACGCCCCCTGTCTCACGATCTGCTGCTCTCGACTCTGGAGCTGCTTGGCGCGAGTCTCAACCGGGTCGAGGTGACCGAACTCGTGACGACGCCGGAAGGGGGCACCTTCTACGGCAAAGTGGTGCTGGACAGTCGAGGGATCGAACTCGAGCTCGACGCCCGCCCCTCGGACGCGCTGGCCCTGGCGGTCAGGACGGGCGCACCCATCTGGGTTGCCCAGAGCGTGGTCGAACAGGTCGGCATGTCGGACTTTGGCGGCGGAGCCGAGGCGTAGTGCCGGGGTCGCGGGAGCGCGTTGCTCTGGCGCATCGAAAAGCAGGCCCACACTCAAGGAGCGAGCCACGTTTGGACTCTGACCGAAAGCCACGATGCTCTTTTTACTTGCAGCGAGGTTACCTCAAGCGCTTCGAATCACCCGGCTGGTACAGGAATGGTCGCAGTCACGTCGGGGCACATAAGCAGCTGGTTACGTAAGGACGCTCAGGGTGTGAGGCGCCTCTGTATCGAGACGCTCGAGCCGCGTCACTCCGTACTGTTTTACCCATACGCGCGGGCCGCTGCCGGATGAGGCGAGCGTCTCGACTTCACCGCTGGCAGATACGGCAGCTTCGTATACGCCCGTGCTGCCGTCCGGTCGGGTAAAGGCGAGTTCGATGGTAACCTCTTCGCGCTCAGGAACGCTGCCTGTAACCTGCGCCGACTTTTTAGCCGCCACCCAGCGCCAGCCCTCGCGCTCGAACGCGGCGCGTTCGGCGTGCTGCTCCCGTTTGCCTAGGCCGCTCCAGCCTCTATAGAAACGTTTTAGGTCTTTCAGATCCAAGGTCCCATCGAGAATGCCTGGGTAGGCGTGGGGCTCCAGGTGGCCCCAGAAGCGCCCGCTCGGCAGGTCGATAAGCGTCGGGGCGAACTTGTGACCACCAATATGCGAACTGCGCCAGACCCGCACGCCGGGGCGGGGGTGCGTTTCACGGAGCGCCTGAAAAGCCGCCTCGCCGAAGCGCCCGCAGCAGACGTCGCGGGCCTCATGGGTGCAGACGAGCAGGTCGCGCAGAGGTGTATTCAGGCGGTAGGGAACGAAGGCCGACGCGTCGCCCGTAACGAGCAGCGCCTCTAGCAGCGCCCCGACCTCGCGCTCGGGTACGTGGTACTCGAGCCGTTCGAACTCGGCGAAAGGTGCATTAGGGCGCGAAAAGAGGAGAACCCGGACGAGGCTTGGGCGGCTGTAGTCCGGGTCGGGCTCGATGGTCAAAACCGAGGGCGCGTGGCCTGTGCGCTCGAGTGCCGCGAGCGTGTCGCGTACGCCCGGATAGAGCTGCGGAGCCTGCAGGACCTTGGCGGGCCAGGGTCGGGGCAGCTCGAGGAGCAGCAAGCGCTCGTAGCAGGGTGCGGAACCTGTCGGACACTCGCCGTTTTCCTTGGAAACAAGCGCGCAAAGGAACGCGTCTTCAGGACAGACTGTTTTCGTCACGAGCTAGAGGCCGATACTTTGATTGTCGCGCGGGCGCAGGCCGTATGGGATGCACAGCGGGACGCCGCTGCGCGGGTCCGTGACGATATCGGCCTCGATGGCAAAGATGCGCCGGAGGTTCTCGGGTGTCATCACTTCAGTCGGTGTACCCGCCACGGCAACCTCGCCCTGAGCGATAGCGACCATGTGGTGCGCGTAACGGCTGGCATGGTTGAGGTCGTGAACCACCATGACGATGGTGCGGCCCTCTTCGCGGTTGAGCTTGTCCAGGAGGTGCAGAACCTCGAGCTGGTGCGCCATATCGAGGAAGGTCGTGGGCTCATCGAGCAGCAGCACGTCGGTGCCTTGCGCCAAGGCCATAGCGATCCAGGCGCGTTGCCGCTGCCCGCCTGAAAGGTTACTCACGGGCCGTTCGGCGAAGACCGTCATACCAGTCAGAAAAAGAGCCTGCGCGATGGCGTCCTGATCTTCTTGGCCCAGCCCTCCCAGGCCTTTTTGGTGCGGAAACCTCCCGTAGGAGACGAGTTCGCGGACGGTCAGGCCCTCGGGCGCTTCGGGGTTTTGCGGCAAGATGGCGAGCTGTTTGGCGACCTGTTTGGTCGAGAGTTTGTGAATCGCCTTGCCGTCTAGGTACGCCGCGCCCGCCTTGGGTTTGAGAATGCGGGCGAGCGCCTTGAGGATAGTGGATTTGCCCGAGCCGTTGGCTCCCACGAGGGCAGTGATCTTGCCCGAGGGCAGCTCGAGTGAGAGGTCGGGCACGATGAGGCTCTCGAGGTAAGCGAGCGAGAGATGTTCGGTATGCAGCTGCGACATGATGCTCCCGGTAAAATCCGAGTGGAAGACTCGGACTAAATGATTTTATGCTACGCGCTGAGCCTGAAAGGTGTCAAACGGGCCTTATGAGCCTGTCCGAGCAAGCCACAGTGTCCCGAGGGCGAGTGTCAAGAGGGTAATCGGTAGCCCCAGCCGCACGTAGGCCCAGAACGACAGCGTCACGCCCTGTGCCCGCGCCCTCTCGGCCACGATAAGGTTGGCGACCGAGCCGACGAGCGTGAGGTTCCCGGCCAGAGTCGAGGCCATAGCGACCAGCAGCCAGGAGGTGCGCGGCTCCGGCAGCCCCGAGATGTGAGGAGCCAGGAGCAGCACTGCCGGAACGTTCGAGAGGAGGTTTGAAAGCAGTGCGGTAAAGGCCGCGAGCGCAGCGAGGTTTTGCTCGAGGAGAGGCCGCACCGCGCTGAAAAGCTGCGCGCTCAGGCCACTCGTGTCCAGCGCCCCGACAGTGATAAAAAGGCCTGCAAAGAGCAGCAGCAGTTGTCCATCGATCTCGGCAAGGAGTGTTTCGCTCGGTACGCCGCCAACGAGCAGTAGGGCTGCTGCCGCAAGCAGGGCTGCTTTGGCAACAGGCATACCCAGAATGAACGCTGTAAGCATTCCGAGGACCACCAGTCCGCAGCGCAGGAGTCGCTGCCTCTGAACGGGACTCGGTGGGGCTCTTTCGGAGGGCGGAGCCTCGAGCGGGCGACTGAACAGTTTTGGATGCGCGAGCGCGACCACGCCGATCACGACGCCGAGGCCCAGAAGCGCGACAGGGGTGAGGGCGGCGGCAAAGCCCAGATAGGAAAAGCCTCCCTGAACACCGACGATGAGGTTTTGCGGGTTACCCGTGATGGTGGCAACGCTGCCGACGTTGGCACTCGCGGCGAGCGCCACCAGAAAGGGGACGGGCTCGAGCCGCAGCTCGCGGCAGACCCCGATCACGAGGGGTGTCAGCATCAGCACGACGGTGTCGTTTAAAAATAGTGCCGAGAGCACCCCCGAGGCGAGACAGAGGAGGGTGAGTAGAGCGAGTGGGTGCCGCGCCCCCGCGACGGTCGTCTGGGTCAACAGGCGAAAAAAGCCCGCGTGCGTCAGCGCGGCGTTGACCACCATCAGCGCAAACAGGAGCGTAATGACCTCGCCGTCGATAAGCGCCCAGGCGTCGTGAACGCTGATGACGCCCGCCGCGACGAGCGCGGACGCGCCCAGCGTGGCGATGCCCGCACGCTCGAGCTTCAGGCCCGGCAAGCGGCCGAACGCAACCCCTGCGAGGGTAGTAAGGACGATGAAAAGCGCCAAACCCTGGAGCGTGGTCACAGCCGCCAGAATAACCGGGCGGAGGGTAGTCGCGCGAGGCTCGTCGTGTGAGGTTCAGCGAGGTGACAGGAAGCGAACGGCTTCTGCCAGGGCCGTCTCCAGCCCGTCCGCCCGTCCGCTGCCT
>JBMDWS010000039.1:0-3442 GCA_048594695.1 Truepera sp.
TAGGCCACGTCCCAGGCGTGCTGAAGACCCTCCAGCAGATAGCGCCTGGCTGCCTCCGGCTGCCCGAGAGCGAGCGCCCCGCGTGCCAGGGCCGCGAGAACTTCCGCCTCTACAGCCCGTTCGCCGTTTTGGCGCACCAGCTCGAGCGCCTCTTCGTTCAGGCGCTGCGCCTCGTCGTAGCGGCCTGCCCCGAGCGCGATATAGCCCAGGTTGTTGAGCAGATAGGGAAGGGTCTGACGGTAATCCACGGCGCGGGCGAGTCGCAGCCCTTCGCTGAAGGTCGCTTCGGCCCGTTCCAGGCGACCGTCCACGTAGTAGAGCCAGCCGAGGTTGTTGAGATTCCGAACGACGCCCAGCACCCGCCGATGTTTGCGGTAAAGCGCGATAGCCTCCAAAAAATGTGCCTCAGACGCGCTTATGTCGCCAAGTGCCTCCTCGACGTCGGCAAGGCTGGCGAGCATCCGGGCTACATCGAGTTCATCGTGCTGTCGCGCCAGCTCAAGACCCGTTTCACAGGCTTCTTTGGCCTCCCCGTAAGCCCCGGCGCGCCGCTCGAGGATACTTAGCGTGTTGTAGGCCGATACCCGCCACGGGCTCGCTTCGGGAAGGAGCTGCAGCGCTGTCAGGGTCGCGTGGCGGGCGTGGTCGTAGCGTCCGAGGCGTAGTTCGAACCAGGCACGCTTGCTGTAGAGACCGCCCAGGATCTCGGAAACCCCCGCTTCTCCGAAGCCGGGTTCGTGCAGGAGCATCTCGGCCCGCTCGAGAAAAGCCAGCGCCTCGCTGTAGGAGCCGCGTGTGTCGTGCAGCAGCTCGAGCAGCTCGAGCGCCCGCCCCAGTTCGTCCACGTTCCGCCGCTCGAGGCTGTACTCGAAAGCAGCCCAGATGTTGGCCCAGTCCGACTCGAGGTCGCGCAGCGCCGCGTCTTGCTGTCCCGCCTGCACCGCTGCCTCGAGCCCCCGTGCCAGAGCCAGAAAGTAGGCTGCGTGCCGGGCACTCGTCGTTTCCCGAAGCTCGGCCCGCTCCCGCAGTTTTTCGCCCGCGTACTGCGAAATCAGCGGGTGCGCCTCGAAGCGGCTCCCGCTGGGCAGCCGGAGAAGCGAGCGGTCGAGCAGCGCCACGAGCGTCGGGATGGTCGCACCGAGTACCTCCGAGGCGGCCTGCCGGGTAAACCCACCCCGAAACACGGCGAGCGCGGCGAGCGTTTCCTGCTCGCGCCCGCTCAGCAGCGTCCAGGAATAGTCGAAGGCGGCTCTCAAGCTACGGTGACGTTCGGGCGTGTCCGGTGCGCTACTCGTCAGGAAGTCGAGGCTCTGCCGCAGCTCGCGCACGATGTCGGCAGAGGACATGAAGCGAACCCAGGCCGCTGCCAGCTCGAGGCCGAGCGGAGAGCCGCCCAGCAGTGCGCAGAGCTCGAGCACCGCCGGGAGTTCCTGCTCGAGGTCGAAGTCCGGGCGGAGCTGCCGGGCGCGCTGCCCGAAAAGCTGCACCGCGTCGAAGCTGCTCGCCTCGGTCGGGGACGCGCGGCGCTCGGGGAAAACGAGCCCGTCGAGCAGGAACAAGTGCTCTTCTGGTAGCGCCAGCCGCACCCTTGAGGTGACGAGCAGTTTGAGCCCAGGGCAGCGCCCGACGAGCGCCGAGAGAAGCGGCGCGCTTTCTTCGAGGTGCTCGAAGTTGTCGAGCACGACGAGGATGTCCTGCGTCCCTAACAGCGTCGCCAGGGCGGAGACCGGGTCGTCCGGGCTGTTCAGGGTATGACCGAGGGCCAGTGCGATCTGTTCGGGCAGGGTGTCCGAACGGGCCGTCTCGAGCGCTGCAAAATAGACCCCGCCGGTGTAGGTCGTGGCGCTCTGCTCAGCCTGCGCGAAGGTGAGCGCCAGCCGCGTCTTGCCGATACCCGCGCTCCCCAAAAGGGTGAGGAGCCGACAGGCCGGGTCCGCCAGCTTTTCACCGAGCTGCCGCAGCTCGCGTTCGCGGCCTATGAAGGTGGTCGTGCGTGGCGGGAGGGAGCTGGGTACGTGGTGTGGCCTGAAACTGGCCCGCGCTGCTGCTGGACTCAGGTCTGGGGGCACATCCGTACCTGTCCCTGCCTCCCGGTTCATGTCCAGGCCGTAGGCGGCCAGCTCGCTTCTTACCTTGGGCGCGTAAACGCTCTCGCCCGCGACGAGCAGGCGGTAATGACGCTCCAGCGTCCCGGCTTCGGCGGGCGGGGCTCCAGGCAGGTGATAGGCCTCTTCGGCGAGGCGCAGCACGTCGCTGTAGGTGCCTGCCCGCGCCGCGTCCTCGGCTAAGGTCAGCAGCCCGTGACGGACCCGCTCGGCCAGAAACTCGCGGGTGGTGTAGACCCACTCCTCGAGTTCCGTGCTCCAGTCGAGCACCACACCTTCCATAAATGCGCCCCGGTAGTGCGTGGCGGCCTCTTGCCAGTCGCTTCGGCCCAGCGCCAGGAGAAGAGCGCCCGCGTCGCAGGCAAGCGTCGTCCAGACCCGGTTCGCGTCGGTTGCAACGACCTCTCCGGTAGCCTGGCGCAGCCGCGTCAGAGCCATCGAGAGACTCTTGCGGCTCTCCCCGTCGGGCCAGAAGAGTTCAGCCAGATGGGGCCGGACTTGCGGGCCTTCGAGCGCCAAATAGGTAAGGAGAACGAGCGGCTTGGGTTGCGTGAAATGCGCCCCGTGCAGCCACAGCCCCCCCAATGTCTGCAGCTCCATGCGGCATTGTAGACCTTTCGTGAGAGCCAAATACGCGGTTCGGCTGGTCCAGCGCTTCGCCAGTTCGGGCACCCGCTGGGCCTTGTGGCGCTCTTGTGGCGCACGCTGCCTAGACTCTGCCCAACAGTTCACGTTTGCGAAAGGGGGAAGAGGGTGAGGCAGGGCGTAAAGGCGCAGCTGGGAAACAGGTGTCAAGAGGGGGCGCGATGGGCATGCTGGGCGAAAAGCGGGTTCTGGAGGAGCGGATTACGACCGCTGAAGGGGAGAAAAGAATCATGACGGCAACCGAAATGGACACGGTCAAGGCGCGCATGAAAGCCACCTGGATGGCGGGCGACTACGGCACGTTTGCCACCTATATGGAGCCGGGTGCGCTCGAGATTCTGGACGGCTGGGGGCTCAAGCCCGGCAGCGAGCTGCTCGACGTAGGCTGCGGCGCAGGGCAGATCGCGATTCCGGCAGCTCGAGCGGGCCACCGGGTCACGGGTGTGGACATCTCTACACATTCACTAGCGCAGGCGCGGGACCGGGCGCGGGCCGAGGGGCTGCGCGTCTCTTTCGACGAGGGTGACGCCGAGAGCTTACCTTACGGTGATGCCTCGTTCGACGCTGTGGTGAGCCTCGTCGGGGCGATGTTCGCTCCGCGCCCCGAGCGTGTGGTCGCCGAGATGCTGCGCGTCACGCGCCCGGGCGGGCGCATCGTCATGGTCAACTGGACGCCGTCGGGCTTTGTCGGC
>JBMDWS010000390.1:0-9284 GCA_048594695.1 Truepera sp.
CTACGCCGATACTAACGAAGGGTTGCAGCCGGAGAGCGCCGCGCAGGATCTGACGCGCCTCGCAGGGCTTGGGGTCGCGTACGTCGAGGAACCGCTACCCGTTCACCTGATGAGGGCAAGGGCCGCTCTCAAAGAGGCCAACATTCTGCCGATTATTGCCGACGACTCGTGCTTTACGCTGCCCGACCTCGAGCGCGAACTCGACTTCGACACCTTCGACATCCTCAACATCAAGACGGCCCGCACGGGCCTGACAGTGTCGGGGCAGATGCTGGGGCTTGCCCAGCACGCTGGAAAGGGTGTGATGGTCGGTTCGCAGGCCTCGGCGGGGCTCGGCACGCTGCACGCAGCGATCTTTTCGTCCAAAGTGGGTGTCACGCACCCGTGCGAGCTGAGTTTCCCGCTCAAGCTGCAGCGGGACATTCTGAATAAACCGCTGCGCTTCGAGGGGGGATTTCTCGAGGTCGCTGAGCTTGCGGGTATGGGACTCGAGCTTCGCGACCTGCAAAAGTAGCGCGGACGCCTCATGACTGGGGTTTCCGCGCTGGTGTGACGTGGAGGTTTAGCTCGAGAGTCCTTCCAGTACCTCGAGCCGCCCGAGTTCGCGGAGCGAGTCGCTGACGCTGGCGAGGAGCGCCAGGCGGTTGCGTCGCACCGCCTCGTTCTCGACCATCACATGCACGTTGTCGAGGAACGCGTCGAGCGGGGGCTTGAGGGCCAGGATGTCCGCGAGGCCGGGTAGCGCCCGCAGTTCCCGCTCCGGCCCGCTGCCCAGATCCCATGCGGGCAACTCCTGTTGCACCGCCTCGAGCAGCGTCCCGAGGGCGGCCTTGGCACCCGGAATCGCCTCGTAGAGGGGCGATTCATAGGGGCTGTCGAAGCGTTTTGGGTTGACCTCGGTCTTTTTATCGAGCTGCTTGGCGAGGTTGGTCGCGCGTTTGTAGAGCTGCAGGAGGCTCTCGAACTCGCTCTCGCGGCTTAACGCCTGGAGCAGGTATGCGCGGCGAGCGGCGGTGATGACCGCTGGATTGTCGGCGGTCACGGCCCGAACGAGTGGTGCGGGCACGCCCTCCTGCTCGAGCAGCCCTGTTACGCGGTCCCAGATAAAAGCGACGACGCCCTGCACCGTCTCATCGCTGACAGTGGTCTTTCCCCCGTCGTAGGCCGATGCTGCCGTCTGGACGAGCGTGTCCAGCTTCACGTGCCAGCCCTGCGACCCGAGGATGCGCGCCACGGCGATCCCGTCACGGCGCAGGCCGAAGGGATCGGCGGAGCCGCTCGGGCGGAGGCCAAGGGCGAAGAAGCCGATGAGCTTGTCGAGTCGGTCGGCGAGCGAGAGAACCGCGCCGGGAGTCGTTCCCGGAAGCGGACCGCCCGCCGAAACGGGCCTTACGCCGTGCTCGAGCGTCGCGGCGACTTCGGGCGGCTGCCCCTCGGCGAGCGCGTAGGCGCGCCCGATGATGCCCTCGAGTTCGGGCAGTTCATCGACCATCTGCGTGGCGAGGTCGGCCTTATAGATGGGCAGTGCGGCGCTCAGGGTGGCCTGGTCGGCTTCACTCAGCTCGAGGGCGTCTACGAGGTCCAGGGCCGCCGTCTGCGTGCGAGTGACCTTATCGGCCATCGTGCCGAGGTCCTTGTGAAAGCCGACACCCGACAGATCCCAGGCGTGTTGTGAGAGCGAGCGGGTGCGGTCGGCGTTCCAGAAAAACTGCGCGTCGAACAGGCGCGGGTTGAGCGCTCCCTCGTAGCCACGCTGCACCAGTGTGCGGTCGGGCACGTCGTTGTTCGAGATGCCGACGAAGTAGGGCGCGAGCGTTCCGTCCGGCCCCACCGTCGGAAAAAAGCGCTGGTGGTGGATCATGGTCGTCGCCAGCACCTCGTCAGGCAAAGAGAGGTAGGCCTCGTCGAAGTGACCAAGAATGGCGACGGGCGTTTCGATGAGGTCGATGACTTCGTCTAACAGCCCCGGTTCCTCGTAGAGTCTGAGGTTTTGGGTTCCGGCAGCTTCTTGTGCGACGCGCAGGGTTTCGTTCTTGCGCTTTTCCGGGTCGGCGATGACCGACGCGCCTGCCAGGACGCTTTCGTATTGGTGAGCGTGGGGAAGCTCGAGCGCCTGCGAGCCCAGAAAGCGGTGTCCACGCGTCACGCGTCCGGCGCTGACGCCAGCAGCCTCGACAGGGAGCACCGCGTCACCTAGGAGCGCGACCAGCCACGCCACCGGGCGCAGGAAGGGCGTCTCGACCTCGGCCCAGCGCATCTTG
Organism: Truepera sp.; assembly: GCA_048594695.1. Lineage (GTDB taxonomy): Bacteria > Deinococcota > Deinococci > Deinococcales > Trueperaceae > Truepera. The sequence continues at coordinate 2,262 of JBMDWS010000390.1, forward strand.
CGCGGTGCGGGCAGATCGCGAACGAGCCCGGCTAAAAGAGGCGGCAGCAGCTCGGCGGCGCTTTCGCCCCCGACGGTCTTGCGTACGAAGACGTAGGCACCCTTGTCGGTTTCTTGCGTAAAAAGCTCAGACGGTTCGACGCCGTTGGCGCGGGCAAAGCCCTCGGCGGCGCGGCTCGGACTGCCCTCGGCGGTAAAGGCGGCGCTTGCAGCGGGACCACGTCGCAGCTCTTCGCGTGTTTCGCTCGAGCCGCTCAAATCCTCTACGAGAACCGCGAGGCGGCGCGGTGTGGCGAAGCCCCGGAGTGCGCTAAAGGAAAGACCCGCAGCCCGTAGCCGTTCGCTCGCGAGGGTCTCGAGCGCAGCCCGACCCTGCGCTACATACCAGCTCGGCAGCTCTTCAGTCCCGATTTCAAACAGCAGCGTCGGCATCAGGCGGCCTCGTTTTTCGCAGGAGTCGGGGCGAGCGAGGCCACGTAGCGTTTGGCGACGCTCTCAGACAGGCGGCGCAGGCGCTGCACGTAGTTTTGCCGCTCCATGTGCGAGAGGGCGCCGCGCGCGTCCAAAAGGTTAAACGCGTGCGAGGCTTTCATGACGAACTCGTAAGCCGGGTAGATGAGGTCAAGGCCCAGAAGCCGTGCCGCCTCACCCTCGAACGATTCGAACAGGTTGCGCTGCAGGGTCGCGTTGACCTGCTGAAAGTTATAGGTCGAATGCTGAATCTCGAAGTCGCGGCGCAGGTCGCCGATGGTCACTCCAGGCGCGTATTCGACGTCGAAGCCGTGCGCTGCTTTTTGCAGGTACATAGCGAGGCGCTCGAGCCCATAGGTCAGTTCGACCGAGACGGGTTTCAAGTCCACGCCACCGACCTGCTGAAAATAGGTGAACTGCGTGACTTCCATGCCGTCCATCTGCACTTCCCAGCCGAGTCCCCAGGCGCCCAGCGAGGGCTGTTCCCAGTTGTCCTCGATAAAGCGAATATCGTGCTCGCGGTAGTCGATACCGAGCGTGTAGAGCGACTCGAGGTAGAGCTGTTGTACGTCGGCGGGCGAGGGCTTGAGGATCACCTGATACTGGAAGTAGTACTGAAACCTGTAAGGGTTGTCGCCGTAGCGCCCATCGGCGGGGCGGCGAGACGGGGCGACGTAGGCGGCGCGCCACGGCTCCGGTCCGAGCGCCTTAAGGAAGGTCGAGGGGTAGAAGGTGCCTGCGCCCACTTCGGTGTCGTAGGGTTGCACGATCACGCAGCCGCGTTCGGCCCAGTACTGCTCGAGCCGCAGAATCATCTCTTGAAAAACCATCCCTACCCTCTCAATTCCCCCAGCGTCGCTGCCCGCTCATGAAGACACCTTGAACGTTTTGCCAGCAGCGTGTAAGAAACCTGCAAGGGTCGCGGGGTAGAATCATCATAATCTTGGGGGGAGCGTAGAACGTAATGAACAACCTGTCCGGCATCCCACCGACCGCGTAGTATAACATTATGTATGACACGTTCTCGCTGCGTTTTCAGAGCTTGCCGCCAAGCCGAAGCGTACGGTTGACGACGCACTGCAGACCCCGCACCACGCTCGAAAGGGGCGACCTTTGAACCGCTACGACGACCGCGCCCGTCTGGTATTTCACTTCGCGAGGGAAGAGGGTTCGAAACTCGGTCACGCCATGATCGGCCCGGAGCACCTGCTGCTGGGTCTCATGCGCGAAGGGGGTAACGCCAACCGCGTTCTCGCAGACTTCGGCGCAACCTTGGAAGGTCTGCGTCGACAGGTCGAAGACATGGTTGGGCGGGGCGACGGTCTACCCCGTAATGAAACCGCCGCCATTACGCCGCGTGCCCGCCGGGTCATGGAACTTGCGGGTTCCGAAGCGAGAAGCCTCGGCTCGAACGTCATCGCGACCGAGCACATCCTCCTGGGTATCATCCGCGAGGGCGACGGCGTCGCCTACCGCATCCTGCAGCAGCTCACCCGCGACGTGGACACCGTGCGCTGGCGCATTCTGGCCGCTGCCGACCCCAAAGCGCAAAACGAAACGGTCAACACGCCCTTCTTGGACGAGTACGCCCGCGACCTCACCAAGGAGTCTCGTGAAGGCAAGCTCGACCCGGTCATTGGCCGTACCGAAGAGATTCGCCGTGTCATCCAGATTTTGAGCCGCCGCAACAAGAACAACCCTGTGCTGATCGGAGAGCCGGGCGTCGGTAAGACCTCGATCGTGGAAGGTCTGGCGCAGTCCATCACCGAGGGCCGCGTGCCGCCCAACCTGCGCAACATGCGCGTCTTGTCTATCGACCTCTCGAACATCGTCGCTGGGACCAAGTACCGGGGCGAGTTCGAGGAGCGGCTCCGGCAGGTCATCGAGGAACTGCGGAGCGCCCGCGTGATCGCTTTTATCGATGAGCTGCACACGCTCGTCGGGGCGGGTGGGGCCGAAGGCACGCTGGACGCCGCCAACATTCTCAAACCGCCCCTGGCACGCGGCGAAGTGCAGGTCATCGGCGCGACGACCAACGGTGAGTATCACCGCTACATCGAAAAAGATGCGGCGTTAGAACGGCGTTTTCAGCCGGTTATCGTGCTCGAGCCCTCGCCCGAGGAGACGCTCGAGATGCTGCACGGGCTGCGCGAGCGTTACGAAACGCACCACGGCGTCATCATCCCGACGCCGATTCTGGAGATCTCGGTTCGCTACGGCGAGCGCAGCCTGCCCGGACGCAACTTTCCGGACAAGGCCATCGACCTGATCGACGAGGCGGCGGCCCGCACCCGGCTCAACAAGTCGCTCGGGTTCCCGATCCTCGAGGAGGAGGACGGTACCCCTATCGTTTCCCGCGAGGACATCGAGGCGGTCGTCAACTCTTGGGGCGGCATCTACGTCGATGAGCAGGACGACGAGAAGCTCGCGACCATCGAGACTGAACTGCGCAAGCGCGTCGTCGGGCAAGACGGGGCGATCCGTTCGCTCGGGGCAGCCCTGCGCCGGGCGCGGGTCGGGCTCGGCGGGCGCACCCGCATCTCGGCCTCGTTCCTCTTCGTCGGGCCTTCCGGGACCGGCAAGACCTTCCTCGCCAAGCAGCTCGCCACCGAACTCTTCGGCTCCGAGCGGGCGCTGGTCCGCATCGATATGTCCGAATATCAGGAGCCGCACTCGATCAGTAAACTTATCGGCGCGCCTCCCGGCTATGTCGGGCACGAGCAGGGCGGCAGGCTGACCGAAGCCGTCCGGCGTCAACCCTTCTCGGTGGTCCTCCTCGACGAGATCGAAAAGGCCCACCCGGACATCTACAACACCTTCCTGCAGGTGATGGACGATGGGCGTCTGACCGATGGTCTCGGGCGCACCGTGGACTTTCGCCGCGTGATTCTCATCATGACGTCGAACACCGGCTTCAACGTCGGGCAGACAGTCGGTTTCCAGGAAGTCTCCCGCGACGTGCAGACGCCTCTCAAGGGCATCTTTAGTCCCGAATTTTTGGACCGCCTGGACGAAGTTATCTCGTTCTCGACCTTCGATGAGCACGGCATTCTGCACATCACCAATCAGCTTCTCGATGAAATCCGCGAAGATCTCGCCCAGCGCGATATCCAGGTGTCGTTCAGCCCCGAGGTCGCCTCGTTCTTGGTCTCGAAGATGCCCAAGGGCGACTCGTCACGGCTTCTGCGTTCGGTCCTGCGCGAGCACATCGAGGATCCGCTTTCGCTGGAAATCTTGCAGCAGGGCGTCGGTGAGCCTATCGTGATAGCTGTCGAGGACGGTAAGGTGGTTTTCGCACGTCCGGTGGCGATTGCCTGAGCGAGGCGCTTTATCAACACGAGTCGGGGTTCGCCCCGACTTTTTGTTTTTGGATTCGCTGCTTCGTTTGCAGTATACGCTGCGGTGCAGCGCGACTTTTTTGTAAGAGCTTACGTTTTATGATGGGTCTTAGTGGCCAAGGTCAGCACCAGCTATATCTGTAACGAATGTGGCACGCAGTCACCGGTCAAGATGGGCAAATGCCCACGCTGCGGGGCCTGGGGCAGCATGGAGGCGCAGGTCTCCGCGCCGACCCCTACGGGCAAACTCAGCTCGAGCCGACGCGTGGCACCCGTGATCGTCGAGACGCTCTCGAGCCTCTCCCACACCCCCACCCTGCGCACGCCCTCGGGGATCGGTGAGGTAGACCGGGTGCTGGGGGGAGGCTGGGTCGCCGGGGCTGTCACGCTGCTGGCAGGTGAACCGGGCATCGGCAAATCGACGCTGCTCTTGCAACTCGCTCACGAGATGCTGGCGCAGGGGCAGGACACGCTCTACGTCGCGGGGGAAGAGTCGCTGTCACAGGTCAAGATGCGGGCCGAGCGGCTGGGGGTCGCCGAGCGGCTCGAGCTCACCCGCGAAACCGACGCCCGCGTGCTGGCTGAGCACTTTCGCACGGTCAGACCGCCCTTTATCATCGTGGACTCGGTGCAGACCCTGATTGCCGACGACGACGGCACGCCCGGCACCGTCACGCAGGTCCGCGACGGCACGGCGCTCCTGACCCAAGCCGCCAAGGAGGCGGGTAGCGCGCTGGTGCTGATCGGGCACGTGACCAAGCAGGGGCAGGTCGCCGGGCCAAAGGTCGTCGAGCACATGGTCGACGCGACGCTGGCCTTAGAGAGCGCGTCGGGCTTTCGCGTCCTCAGGACCATGAAAAACCGATTTGGTCCGGCAGGGGAGATGGGCGTCTTCGAGATGACCACAAATGGGATGCGCGCTGTCGCCAACCCTTCGGAAGCGTTTCTGGCAGAGCGCCCGCGAGGGGTGGCAGGCTCGGCTATCGTCGCGGCGCTCGAGGGTCAGCGTCCTCTCCTGCTGGAAGTGCAGGCCTTGGCCGCAAAGTCGCCCTACGCTGCGCCGCGCCGGACGGTGCAGGGCCTCGATGCCCGCCGTGTGGACGTGGTGCTGGCGGTTCTGGAGCGGCGGCTCGAGCTGCCCCTGGCGGGCCTCGACGTGTACGTGAACGTCGCTGGCGGGCTGCGCCTCACCGACCCAGGGACCGACTTGGCGGTGGCGCTCGCTGTCTATTCGGCGGTGACGAACAAGCCGCTGCCGGAAGGCACCGCCGTCGTCGGTGAGGTAGGGCTGGCGGGTGAACTGAGGCGCGTGCCGCAGCTCGAGCGCCGCATCGCCGAGTCGGGCCGCACCGAATTTCCCCGTCTGGTCGGACCGCCCCTCGCGGGAAGCCGTCACGAAACCGTGCGCACGCTGGCAGAAGCGATCGGGACCGTATGGCGCTAAAGCGCAAGCCGCCAAGCGTCGTGGAGTTGCTCGTGCGCGGGGGCGCGTGCGTCGGGGGCGGGTTGCTGGGCTTTTTTTGTGGTCAGTGGCTTCTCGATCGTCACGCTTTTAGTGCACCGATCAACCTCGTGTACCTGACGGTCGTCGGCCTTCTGCTCGGCTACCTTCTCTCGAGCAGCCTCGTCGGTGTGAGCGAACGGCTCGTCGCGTGGTTTCGCCGGTTGCCGCCCGACGCGGTCCTGGCGGCGGGTGTCGGGACGACGGGCGCACTCATCCTTACGGTTCTTCTAAATAGCGCCCTCGAGCGCATCCCCGGCTTCTCCTGGCAGCTCTCGCTCTTCATGACCGTGCTTCTTATCGGCGCGTCGTCGTGGTTTTTTGTCAAGAATCGTCAGCTTTTCGTCCGTACGCCGCTTGCCTCCGAGCCGGAGCGGGTGGAGGGAGCAGAGATGCTACGTACTGTTCTCGATACCTCGGCACTGATCGACGGGCGGGTGGTAGCGGTTGCGCAGGCCAACTTTCTCGCCGGACGCTTGCTCCTGCCGGACGTGGTGGTTTATGAGCTGCAGCATATCGCCGACTCGAGCGACGCTTCGCGGCGGCGGCGCGGGCGGCGCGGGCTCGAGGTGGTCTCGCAGCTCGAGAAGGCTGCGACGCTCGAGTTCGTGCACGACACTCCGGAGGGCGACGCTGTCGATACCAAGCTCGCCAAGCTCTGCCTCGAGCGGGGTGCGCGGCTCCTGACGACCGACTACAACCTCGCGCAGGTCGCCTCGATTGCTGGGATCACGGTCCTGAACCTGAACGAACTCGCCAGCGCGCTGCGCCCCTCGATTGCTACGGGGGAAGTCCTCAATCTGCAGATCGCCAAGGCAGGGCGGGAACCGGGACAGGGCCTCGCCTACCTCGAGGACGGCACGATGGTGGTGGTCGAGGGGGCTGCCCCGTTCGTCGGGCAGAAGGTCGCGGCGGCGGTCACGAGTCACCTGCAGACGAGCGTCGGGCGGATGGTGTTCGCGCAGCTCGAGGCTTAAGCTTCACCAATAAACACCGGACTCGTGAGCGCCCGCAATCTGGGGAGGGCAAGGAGCGCCTCGAGCTCCACATCTGTTGGGGTGAGGCCGAACGCTGCCAGCTCGAGCCGTGTCATCTCTTCGCCTGTACGCCGCTCTGCGACGATTTCGGCGCGTAGGGCGTGCCCTTTGGGCTGCCAGACCCAGGTGTCGGTCGTTGTACCGTCTGCGAGGGCAACCTCACGAACGACGGTTCCATCGGCGATATACCGCAAGATGTCGCCCGCAGTGGCCCCGATAACCGTTGCCGTGACAGGATGTGGGCCTTTTGAGGCGACCGTCCCCCCCTGGTGTGCATCCGCGACGTGCAGCTCGAGCCTCGGCCCCTGAGGGCTTTCGCTCACACAGGTCCTGCCGTTTCGCAGGGCGCTCAGGGCAGCGTCCAGCGTGAACGTTTCCAGGTAGAGCCAGGTCGTCGGCGTGCCGACCTGCAAGCAGAGCGGATCGGTATCGGGTGAGCCGGGCTGATGACGGTCGCTGCCCCCGACGAAAGTAAAGCGGCGGCCTTCGCTGAGCAGCCTGTCGGCCAGCGCGACGGACTCCCAGTTGCGCGTGATCCAGGCCATCTGCCAGACCTCGAGGCAGTCGAACCGCTCCGGTAGGGCAAAGTCCCAGTTGTAGCCCGTGTCTTTCGGATGGTTGAGGGAGGTGAGCCCGCCGCGTTCGCGCACCTGCGCAAAGAGCGTGTTCACGTCGTC
>JBMDWS010000391.1:0-7735 GCA_048594695.1 Truepera sp.
GTCGGGAGTCGTCTTCGCCGTGACGTATAACTATTCGGGTTATCCGATGATCAAAGAGGCGCGGCACCTCGTCGAATCGGGCCAGCTCGGTGCTATACGCAAAGTGATCGTCGAGTACAACCAGGGCTGGCTCGCCGAAGAGACGAGCGGCAAGCAGGCCGACTGGCGCACCGATCCGGCGCGAAGCGGGATCGCCGGGGCCATTGGCGACATCGGCTCGCACGCCGAGCAGCTCGTGAGTTACGTGACGGGCCTGGAACTGAGTGACATCTGCGCCGACCTCACAGCGTTCGTGCCGGGTCGTCGTCTTGACGACGACGGCAACCTGCTCCTGCGCTTTGAAGGAGGGGCCAAGGGCGTACTGATCGCTTCGCAGATCTCTTCGGGTGAGGAGAACGGGCTGCGACTCCGGATCTACGGAGAAAAGGCGGGGCTCGAGTGGCACCAGGAGAACCCGACCGAACTTTTTGTCAAGCCCAACGGCGAACCCATGCAGGTGCGCAAACCCGGCAACGCGTATCTCTCGGACGCTGCCCAACGCGCAGCACGCATTCCGGCCGGGCACCCGGAGGCGTTTCTCGAGGCTTTCGCCAACGTCTACCGGGGGGCCGCTGCTGCTATGCGCGCCCGCAAAGAAGGGGCTAAGCTACCCGCCGACGCGCTCGACTTTCCCACTGTCTACGACGGGGCGCGGGGTGTGCACTTTATCGAAAAGACCGTCGAGAGTGCACAGAGCAAAGAAAAGTGGACGCCTGCCCACTGGCAGCGGCCCTAGACGCCGACGCACATACATCGCACCCGCTGTCAGGCCGTTTCGGACCTGACAGCACGCTTCTTAACCTCTCGAGGTAAAACCCCTTCAGGGTCGGCCCGTGCTGCTCCGAATATCGAGTCTCGCGGGCAGGATGAGCTGCCGATGTTCGGTTTCCCCCTGCAAACGCCCGAGCAGCAGTTCCGCACCGATCTTGCCCATCTGATCGAAGGGCAATTCGATCGAGGTGAGTTCGGGAATGCTCCATTCGGCTATTCCTCGAGAGCTAAAGCAGATGACCGACAGGTCGTCGGGCACACGCTTGCCCAGACGGTTTAGAGCGTGAAAAACTGCCATATGGGTCGCAATACCCGCGGTCACGTCGAGCGCCACGATCGCGCTCAGGCCGGGCACATCGCGCACCAGAGACGCTGTTGCCGAGGCGCAGGCGTCGGTACTCGAGTCGGCCTCGACCACGACGATCTCAATATCGAACTCGGTCTGGGCACGCCTGTAGCCCCGCTCCATCCGGCTCAGGTAACCCAGATTCGACTCGCGCTTCTGGCGGGGGAAGGTGATGTAGCCGATCACTTTATGCCCAAGTTCGACAAGATGCGAAATCGCCATGTAAGCCGCCGCCTCGAAGTCGAAATCCACGAAGCTGAGTCCACTCACCTCGTCGGGATAGCCGATGAGCACAAAAGGATAGTCCGAGGCGCGTAACACCTCGACCCGCTCGTCTTGCTCCTTGATCTGCATCAGGATGAGCCCGTCAACACGCTGCTCCTTCAAAAGTTGCACGAGCGCGTCACCACGGTAGTCCTCGGTAAAAAGGCTCAGGGCGTAGGCCCCCTGTATAACCGAAGCGGCTGCCCTGACGAACTCGAAACGTACATCGGAGAGCGGATAGACCATGCCGATCGCGCCGCTACTCCCCTGCCGCAGATTGCGGGCAAGCACGCTCGGGGTGTACTCGAGCGCCTCCATAGCCGCATAAACCCGCGTCTGAACTTCCTGAGAGATGGAGCGTTTGCCGCTCAGAACGTAGGAGACGGTGCTGCGCGAGACGCCTGCTCGCGCAGCTACGTCCTTGATCGTCGCCACAGTCCGTTGTACCACGTGGCTTGCCGGGTATCCGTACAGGCGCTTTGTGCGCCCTGGCGGGCAAAACACCTCGGTTGCTTGACAACCGAGGGCACAGCTCCTATACTTGGAAAAAATTTCAATCGAATCGATTCGATCACCGCTTTCTTCTTTCGATTACCTGCCTTCTCTCAGATTGAGTTGCTGGAAAGGAGTCGCGTAGTCTTTCAGACCTTTGTCCGCCAAACCCTCTCACATAAGGAGAATCCATGAACCTTCGCCCCGTCGCCTTAAGTCTCGTCACAGCCGCGTGCCTCGGCACGGCTTTTGCCCAGAGCACCACCTTGCAGTGGTGGGACTACTACAACGAAACCGCCGAGAAAGGCGTTCAGGCTCTGATCGCCGCCTACGAGGAGGCACATCCCGACGTCAAGATCGAACGCACCTATGTCGGCTTTGGGGACCTTAAGGCGCGTATCATTCAGGCCGCCGCCACGGGCACCATGCCCGACATCCTTATCGTCGACAATCCGGACCATCAGGCCATGGCCGCCCAGGGGGCGCTCGCGGACCTGACCAGCTACATTTCGTCCTGGGCACCCAAGGATCAATATTTCGGGGGTGCCTGGTCCTCGACGGTCTACCAGGACAAGAACTACGGTGTTCCCTACGACAGCAACGCCACGGCGCTGTTCTACAATTCGGACTTACTCGAGGAAGCAGGCATCGGCGTACCTCAAACCTGGGATGAACTGCGCGAGGCCGCCAAAACGCTGACCAGCAACGACCGCAGCGGCTTCTGCCTCTCGCTTATCGCCACCGAAGAGGGCACGTTCACCTATTTACCCTTTCTCTGGGGGAACGGTGGCGACATCCCCGACATTGGCTCGGAGGCCAATATCGCGGCACTCGCCCTGCTCAACGCCATGATGAACGAGGACGGTAGCGTCTCCAAAGCCGCGCTCAACTGGTCGCAGGGAGACGCCAACAACCAGTTCCTGGCAGGCAAGTGCGCCATGATGATTAACGGTCCCTGGCAGTTGCCGTCCCTGACCGAGGCGGGCATCCGTTTCGGGGTTTCGGCTTGGCCCAATAACGGCACACCCACGTCCATCCTGGGCGGTGAAAACTTCGCCATCGGCACGGGTTCCAACGTCGATACAGCGTGGGCTGTAATCGGCTGGATGACCCAACCCGAGCATCTGCTCGAGGCGCACCTCATCTCAAATCACTTCCCCAATCGCGAGGACATCGCTGCAGACCCGGCCTTTAACGACGACCCGATCAAAAAGATCTTTACCGAACAGATCGCGGTCGCTAAGGCCAGAGCGTACGGCCCCAACTACCCGCAGATCTCCGAACAGATCATGGCCATGGTCCAGAGTGTCCTGATCGGCGCACGCACCCCGGAACAGGCCGCTGCCGACGCCGCTTCAGTGATCACCCCGCTGCTACCCTGACAACGCAGCCCAAACCTGGAGTGGCCACCCACTCCAGGCTTTTGTGTGAGGTTCCATGAATCTGACTGCCCAAAAACATGCTCCCACCAAAAACCGTTACGCCAAGCTGAGGCGAACCCTCGTCAACTACTCGTTCGTCGCTCCGACCGCGATTTTTCTCCTGCTGCTTATCGCCTACCCGATGATCTTTAATATCCGCATGAGTTTTCAGGACCTTAAGGCCATCAACTTGCTGAGCGGCGACGCCACCTGGGTTGGCTTTGAAAACTACCGCAACGTCCTCTCCGACAACGTCTTTCGCCAGGCCATCATGAATACATTTTTGTTCACCTTCTGGTCGATCGTCTTTCAGCTTTCGATCGGGCTGGCGCTAGCACTCTTTTATAACCAACGCTTTCCCGGCTCCACCTGGATGCGCAGCCTTTACCTCGTGTCCTGGACGGTGCCCGCTATCTCCGTTGCGGCAGTATTTCGCTGGCTCTTCGACGGTCAGGTCGGGGTCATCAACTGGCTTCTCAATACCTTGGGCGTGATCGACAGCAACGTCTTCTGGTTTTCCGACCCTAAATCCGCACTTGGTGCGATCATCACGATCAATGTCTGGCTCGGCGTTCCCTTCAACATGGCGCTGCTGCTGGCCGGGCTGCAAGGTATTCCCCGCGAACTCTACGAAGCGGCTGAGATCGACGGCGCGACGCAGCGTGACCGGCTACGCTACGTGACGCTGCCCCTTTTGCGCCCGACCATCCTCGCCGTGTTGTTGCTCGGCCTGATCTACACCTTCAAGGTCTTCGACGTGGTCTGGGCCACGACCCAAGGGGGACCCTTCAACAGCACCCACGTCATCTCGACCCTGGCGTTCAGCAACATCTTCCAGCAGTTCCTGTTCGGCCCGGGCGCGGCTATGCTCAACTTGCTCTTTATCGTGCTCTTTATCGTAGCGCTCCTTTATCTCTGGAATCTGCGCCGCGAGGAGGCAAACGCATGAAGTGGCTACCCGCACGCACTTGGATGACGGTCGTCAGCCTGATTCTGCTCGCGATCTTTCTGTTTCCTGTCTACTGGATGATAATCACCACCTTCAAGCCGCAGAGCGCGATTTTCGCGTTCCCGCCGGAGTTTGTTCCTAAGACCTTCGATGTGGGGGCGTGGGTAAGGACGCTTACAGGAAGTCTGAACGTGCAGCGCTACTTCCTGAATAGTGCGATTATCGGCTTTGGCACCATGATCTTGACCCTGGCATTGGCAGCGCCTGCCGCCTACGGCATCGCGCATCTACCTCTAAAGGGCAAAGGGCTCATTATCCTCGTTTCCTTAAGCTCACTTATGTTTCCGGCTATCATGCTCGCGACACCCCTTTTTGTCATCTTTAGCCGGATGCATCTAATCAACAACTACCTGAGCTTGATCCTGGCCAACACAGCGCTCGCTCTCCCTTTCGCACTGGTAGTGTTGCGGCCTGTCTTTTTATCCTTGCCAAAAACACTTACCGAAGCGGCGCGTATGGACGGCTGCACCACCTGGGGCGCGTTCTTGCGCGTTCTCCTGCCCATCGCCACGCCAGGCCTAGCGACAGCCGGAATCTTCACCTTCCTCTTTGGCTGGAACGACCTCGTTTTTGCTCTAGCACTGACCAATCAAGACGCGTATCGCCCCATCACCTCGGGACTCTGGGCTTTTGTCGGCAGCAACAACACGGATTGGGGCGCGGTCATGGCCTTTTCGACCATCGCCATGCTGCCGCCGCTGGTCATCTTTCTTTTCGCGCAGCGCTACGTGGTTGCCGGACTTACAGCCGGGGCCGTGAAAGAGTGACGCGCCGTTTGCGCGTCGTTTTGGCGGGCTGCGGCGGCATCAGCCGGAGCTGGCTCGAGGCGGTTACTCACCTCCCGAGCCTCGAGCTCGTCGGCATGGTCGACCTCTATGAATCCAACGCGCAGGCGCGGGCACAGGCGTTTGGCCTGACCGTACCGACCGGCAACGACCTCGGGAGCATGCTCGAGTGGACCAAGCCGGACATCGTCTTCGACTGCACCGTGCCCGAGGCTCACTACAGTGTTACGCTCACGGCTCTCGAGGCTGGCGCGCACGTCTTCGGGGAAAAACCGATGGCCGACAACCTAGCCCAAGCACGTGAGATGGTGCAGGCTGCAAAAGCCTCAGGAAAGGTCTACGCGGTCATGCAAAACCGCCGCTACGATCCGAATATCCGCACCCTGCGCGACTTTCTGCGCAGTGGTGCTATCGGTCAGGTGACAGCCGTCCACGCCGACTTCTTTATTGCGGCACACTTTGGGGGGTTTCGTGAAGAGATGCGCCACGTTCTTGTCAAGGACATGGCGATCCACACCTTCGACGCGGCGCGCTTTTTAACCGGTAGCGACCCCCGAGCCGTCTACTGCTACGAGTGGAACCCCGCGGGCTCGTGGTACGCCCATGACGCTTCGGCGTGCGCCATCTTCGAGATGAGTGGTAGCGTCGTCTTTACCTATCGTGGAAGCTGGTGCTCCGAAGGGCTGCACACCCCCTGGGAGAGTACGTGGCGTATCAGCGGCACGACAGGCTCGGTCAGCTGGAACGGTGACGAACTGCGCTGTGAGGTCTCAAGTGGGGATGAAGGGCTCGTACGGGCGCATAAGAGCCTCGCGCTTCCCGCACCGACGCCTGATCACCCGGTCAGCTGGCACGCTGCCGCAATCGAGAGCTTTGTAGACGCCGTACAGCGCGGCGAGACACCTGAAACCGTCTGCGACGATAACTACCGGAGCTTGCAGATGGTCCTGGGGGCTGTCGAAAGCTCCAGGCAGGGTCGGCGCATAACCTTTTCGGAGGCAACCTGATCATGCAACTCAGTGTGTTCGATCCGCTCTTTGGCAATCTGGCGCTCGAGCCCATGCTCGACAAGCTCGCCCGCATGGGCGTTCAGGCTGTCGAGGTCAGTACCGGCGGCTACGTCGGCAAGAGTCACTGCGACCCCGAAACGCTGCTCGCCGCGCCCGAGGCACTCGCGGCCTTCAAACAGGCGTTCGAAGCGCGTGGCCTGACGATCTCCGCCCTGTCGTGCCACGGCAACCCGCTCCATCCGGACGAGGCGCAAGCCGAGAGCTTTCACCGTGCGTGGCACGACAGCGTCTTGCTGGCTGAAAAGCTCGGAGTGGAAACCGTGGTGACCTTTTCGGGCTGCCCTGGCGGTGGCCCGAACGATACCGTGCCCAACTGGCACGTCTGCTCCTGGCCCTTCGACCACGCCCACTCGCTCGAGTGGCAGTGGCAGAAGCGCGTGGTCCCCTACTGGCAAAAGGAGACAGCCTTTGCCGAGAGCCACGGGGTACGGGTCGCTATCGAGATGCACCCGGGTTTTGTTGTCTACGCGCCGCACCACGTGCTGGAGCTGCGCTGCGCCGTCGGTACGAACCTTGGTGCGAACTTCGATCCAAGCCACCTCTTCTGGCAAAACGTAGACGTCGTGCGAGCTATCCGCTACCTGGGCGAGAGCATCTTTCACTTTCATGCTAAGGACACCTATCTGGACCCCGTCAACATGCCCCTAAAAGGCGTCCTCGATACCACGCCCTACAGCCACGTCGCAGAGCGTGCCTGGGTGTTTCGCTCAGTCGGCTACGGTCACGGTGAACTGACCTGGCGCGAAATCATTTCAGCGCTCCGCACCGTCGGGTATGATGGCGCTATATCTATCGAACACGAGGATTCGCTGGCCTCGCCCGACGAAGGGCTCGCCAAAGCCGTCGACGTTTTGCAGCGTGTCATCTTTACCGAGACCGCCGACTCGAGCTGGTGGACCTAAAGCCACCTCAGCGACAAAGGAGTACATCATGACCCTCACCCCTCAACCTTCGGACAAGTTCACCTTCGGCCTCTGGACGGTCGGCAACGTCGGGCGCGACCCCTTCGGTGAAGCGACCCGCAAGCCGCTCGACCCGAACTACTCGGCTGAAAAGCTCGCCGCACTCGGCGCGTACGGCCTTTCGCTGCACGACAACGACCTCGTCCCGATGAACGCTTCGGCCAGCGAGCGCGACGCCATCGTCAAGACCTTCAAGAAAACACTCGCCGACACGGGCCTCAAGATCACGATGGCGACGACCAACCTTTTCACCGACCCTGTCTTCAAAGACGGCGCGTTCACCTCGGCAGACGCCCGCGTCCGCGCCTTCGCCGTGCAAAAGGCCATGCGCTCGATGGACCTCGGGGCCGAACTCGGCGCGCCCGTCTACGTGTTCTGGGGCGGGCGTGAAGGGGCCGAAGTCGATGCGGGCAGCAATGCGCTCGACGGCCTGGCCCACTTTCGTGAGGCGCTCAACTTTCTCGCCGAGTATTCGGAGAGCCAGGGATACGGCTACACATTTGCCCTCGAGCCCAAACCCAACGAACCCCGGGGCGACATCTATCTGCCGACCGTCGGCTCGGCCCTCGGCTTTAT
>JBMDWS010000392.1:0-27011 GCA_048594695.1 Truepera sp.
GTGTGAAATTCGTCGTCGGCAATGACCTGGGTGTGGTCACAGCACGCGTCTATACTTAGATTCATCGTCGCTTGAACTGAACCCATGCCTTAAGTATCCTTCCTACCAAGTTGACTGTGTGAGGTCTAGAACGTTCGTACTCGAGACGAGCCACCCAAACACCTCTGCCAAACAGTGCGGTAAATCGCCTTGCCATCACGGACAAACACCTTAGAGCCAGGAACTTCACCGCGCGGGTTGCCAAGTAGCCCCGCTATCTTGGGTTCCTCCTTAGCCCTGAAGGTGCGCTCGAGCTGCCCTTTGATCTCAATCTGGGGCAGTGCGCGAAACGCCTTGGCGAGCGCGAAAATCTTCTCCATCGGGACGCCGATAACGATGTCCCCTTCACTGTAGCCGCCCGCTTCTGTCCTGAACGATTTCAGATAATTCGCTGCTTGCTCCCCCGAGCGGTCAGGCTCGAGGTCACAGCTGAAGCGGGCAGCGGAGGCCCGTGTGACAGAACGCTAGCGTTCGTCGCTGGCTCTTGCCGCAGCGCGCGCCGACCTCGGTGTGATCGGCATGACGCGCCAGCGCATGTAGGCCACGACGCTCGCCATGACGAACAGGATCAAGGTAGTAATGCCACTGCTGACTTCCGGACCACCGTTCGAGAAGTGAAGTACCGAGGCGCTCGCCGTGACGATCATGATGCCGAGAGCCGCCAGCGGCACGAACTGCGGCAGGATGCGTGTCACGCCGGGCAGAATCAACCCGACTCCCGCCGCGACTTCCGCAACGCCGAGAAACAGGCGAAACCAGACCGGGAACTGCGCGTTCAGCAGGTCCACGAAGCTTGCCGGCGGGAAGAGAAAGAAAAACCCGTGGTAGAAGAACATAACGGCCAGAAGAACCTGCAAAACCCAGAGAAGAATGTTGACAAAAAGTTTCATGTGCGCCTCCTTTAAGAGCGGCTCGAGATCTGCTGGACGGCCCACCCATTACCGTCGGGATCGCTGAAAAAGAAAAACCCGACGTTGTCGAGCGGGTCGCCACCGGGGTTTTCACCCATCGTCTGAATCTCACTAACAGCGACGCCGCGCTCGAGGAGTTCTGCTCGAGCGGCCCGCAAGTCCTTGACGACGAGTTGCAAGCCCTTGAGAAATCCGGGCGCCATGTCTGGCACGGCACCCTTGCCGATGACCACCGAGCAACCCGATCCAGGTGGCGTCAGCTGAATCACCCGCACCGCGTCACTGATGACCGAATCGTGGTCCACGTGAAACCCAAGGCCATCGGCGTAAAAGGCTTTGGCACGGTCGAGGTTAGACACAGGCACGACGATCACCTCGAGTGTCCAGTTCACGCCGCACGCTCCATCACAGAATCGTACCCGCCGCCACCCGGGTATACCCACGCCCCGGTGCACGTAGTGCCATCCGGGCTGAACGTGCCCCGGTAAAAGGCGGGTGAACCCCTCTCCCCTGCCCAGATGGTCAGCCTGTCCCCTTCGAGTTCGTAGACGTAGTCGAACGTGTTGCCCTGCGAATCGTAGTAGCGCGACTTGATGTCTTCGCTGGGCGCTTCTCCGAATGGTTGCTCGTGCCCGATGACCTCGAGTCCCTGGACACTCTGCCCGTACTGCCGCAGATCGATGTGTTGCAGAAGGAAAAAGCCGCCAGGAAGCCACTCGTAGCGCACGGTCCCTTCCGCGCCACCCGAAACCCGCCAGGTTCCGAGGAGCCTTCCCAGAGCCTGAATATCCTTTTGAGGTTGTGGTGCTGAAGTTGGTGTATCCATAAGTTGTCGCCTCCTTGTATATTGCCTCGAAAATCTTGGTCACTGGTAACGTTCAGCGCTTTTCGGCGGCTTGAGCGAACAAAGATGCTTCTGGAAGCAATCGTTTCACCTCCAAGGTTCAGTGAAATTCTGCCCGTGCTCTGTGACCTTCTCTTTCATCTGCTGTCCGTTCTGTGTCTAGATCACCTGGCTTGGGCGAGCGGAGACTCGAGAAAGGGAAGAACCGTTTTTGCCAGAACGGGCGTGTTGAAGATGGTGTAATGGGTATACCCAGGCAAGATGGCAAGCCGAGACTGCGACATTCCTGAACCGTCCCAACCCCCGTCACGTTTGCCGCCGCCAACGAGCTCGAAAAACGCGACACCATGTGCCAAGCGAACCGAATCAGCGTCACCTAGGACGATAAGGATTGGTGCCCCAAGCGCCTCGACCTCCGTAGACCATTCGTAATCTTGCCGAACCATCTCCCCCATTTTGGTCAGCAGCACGGGCCAGTCCTCAGGTCTCGGGGCAGCGTTGACGTAGTGGGTGTACATCGGCGTTCCCTTCATCGGCTCAGCAGCTTTGGGACCCATCTGCACCATGCTGGCTCGAACTTCGGGATACCAACCGTCGCTGGCAAAAGGTGTCGAAACGACCACGAGTTTACGCACCGAGTCGGGGTACTGAAGCGCCACCCGCAAGGCAACACCGCCCCCCATCGAGTAGCCCATGAGGTCGGCCCTCGCGAATCCGAGATGATTGATGAGGGCAGCTACGTCTTTAGCCATCGCCTCGAGGCTCAGTGGGCGATCGATGTCAACGGTGCGCCCGTGCGCTTGCAGATCAACGGCGATGACCTGCCGGGTTTCGGCGAGGACGGTCAGTACCTCGCCGAACATACCGCTCGAGCCCAGGCTGCCGTGCAGCAGGATAAGGGGTGCGCCTGTACCGTGAGTCTCGTAATACATCTTCAGACCATTGACCTCTGCATATTGACCTTGTTCGTCCGCGTTCATCTCGTTTCCTTTCATGGCGCTCCGGGTCGATCTGAGGGTCGTCGTCAGGATGAGCGCGGTAAGGGCAGCCCAGCTTGGTTTTCACACGTTTGCTCCTTCGAGATGGGGTGTGATGGCCTTCAGGCACGCTTTTCTCGCCCATCAAGACGCGTGCGCCCACCTGCAGCTCTTGGGGTTAGGTTCCTGTCTCGGGCTTGTAGACAAGAAGCACCACGCCCGCACCGAGGTCTCTCGAGGCGGTAAGCCTCAACAGCAGCCTTTCCTCGCCCGAAAAAAAGTTCTTGCCCTTCCCACGGACGAGCGGGTAGACCAGCAGGCGAAGTTCGTCTACGAGGCCGTGCTTCAAGAGTGTCCGGGCAAGGGTGCCGCTGCCGTAAACGAGGAGATTTTTGCCCTCCTGCCGCTTCAGCGCCTCCAACGCCACAACAACGTCTCTGCCTAGGGCAGTTGCGTTCCACTCAAGCGACCCAAGGGTGGTCGTTGCGACGAACTTCGGCAGGTCGTTCATCCGGTCGGCGAAGTCGCTCGAGCCCTTCATGGTCGGCCAGTACCGTGCAAAACCCTCATAGGTCACACGGCCCAACAAGAGGGCGTCGCTCTCAAAAAGTTCATCGTGTTTGAACTGACCAATCTGCGGGCTCGGATAGCCCGGAGGTGGAGCCGGGTCTTCAAACATGCCGTCGAGGGTCAGAAACTCGGTGACGATCACTTTACGCATATGCGCTCCTTAGGGCTGTTCAGCAGTAATCTCGACATTTTGAGACAAGCAGTTCAAATGGTCGCAGCACAGGCTCTTACGCCGCTCGAGCCTCTGTAGGACGTTGGTCTAGAACAGGAAACTCGGCAATTTCAGGCACTTTAGCGTTGTCGTCGGTTAGCTTGACACCCGTCACCTGCCAGAGACGCCGCACCAGCAACACGCTCGCTGCCGCCAGCCCGACACCGTACCCGGCCCACATACCCGGGGCACCCCAGCCGAGCCCGAACCCGAGGGCGTACCCGAGCGGCAGCGACACCAACCAGTAGGCGATCAGCGAAACGACCGTCGGGTAGCGGTTATCGAACAGGCCGCGCAGGACGCCGACGCCGACGGACTGCACCCCGTCGAAAATCTGCGAAATACCCCAGACCACGAAAAGTAGCGAGGCGATAGCGATAACCTCGGGGTCTTGCACGAAGCGGCTCGAGACCCGTTCGCCCCAGAGCAGGAGCAGCACGGTAAAACCTACGCTCCAGAAGCCCGCAATCGCCATCCCGGTCAGGCCGATCTTGCGAGCGCGCTCCCGCGCCCCGCTGCCCGAGGCCTGCGCTACACGAATCCCGACCGCCGCGCTCATCCCGATAGGCACGACCCAGAGAATGCCCAGCACGCTAAAGACGATTTGATTGGCGGCCAGAGACGCTGCCCCGAGCAGGCCGATGAGGACGCCAGCGACCGTGATCGCGCCCCCCTCGAGAAAGTACTGCGCGCCCATCGGCAGGCCTTCGCGGAGCTGCTCGAGAAACGCGGCCCTGCGCCAGGTGGCCCCAGAACGGTAGGACGCGTGCGCTGGGGTCAGGTAAAAGTGACTCGCCATGACCAGCGCCCCGACCGCACTCGAGAGAACAGCGGCAAAACCCGCGCCGGTAAGACCCAGCGCAGGCAGACCCAGATTCCCCCCGACGAGTGCCCAGGTGAGCGGCACATTCACGACGACCGACACGAGCGAGAGGGCGTTCCCTGTCCAGGGGCGGTTGACCGCGTCGTAAAACTGCTTGTAGACCATACCGACAAAAAGGGGCACCATCGAGAGCCCGGTGAGGAGCCAGTAGGGCGTGATGACGTTCAGGACCGCTCGAGGCTGGCCCAGGTAGGGCAGTAAAAAAAGAGACAGCGCCATGAGGGCAAAGCCACTCAGGCCCGCTCCCAGCCCGAGGACCACCCCGTGCCGGACCACCTCGGCAATCTTTCGGGAATCCCCGGCCCCGAAGGCTGTTCCGATGAGATACCCCCCTGGACCTATGAGACCGTAAAGCGCCCCGAACAAAATGATCGACACGCTACCCGTGAGCGATACCGCGGCTAAGGGCACCACACCCAGCGGCCCCAAGAAATAGGCGTTGATCAGTCCGAACAGGGTAAACGAGGCTGAACCCGCGATCAGCGGAACCGCTAGCGAGAGAAGCGAACCGACCTCGAAAAATACGTGGCGGAGCGTGCGTCTTGTGTAGGTGGGAGGCTTAAATGTCGTAACTTTCTGGCTCATGGTCTGCTCCTCGTTCTGCGCGGTCTTTTTCTCTCATCCGTCTTGCCATCTGCCATTATACCTTAAAATCTAAGGTATAATGGCACCACTCAGAGGCCCGGTCCGCACTTACACCCTCGGTCTATATGGTAATCGTATTATACTACTATGTAGTCCTAATTTGCAACTATTTTTACATAGACAAGCCTTGAGGTACATGTCAGGAGAACGTGCGACGCGTTCCAGCCGCATAGGAACTGAAGGACAATGCCGGGGATGATGGTTTCAGGATAAACGGAATGGTAGGGTTGCCCGACAGTATGGAATGGGTTCGAATCGGGAACAGGACAAACGATTTACGCCAGAAAGAACAGGGCAGCGACGCACCGGGCGGGAGTGGATCGGGAACGGCTCATAACGATCAAGACGCACCGAAGCATCAGCCGTCGGATCACGAACGGGCGGATGATCTTTCTCTTCTCACGCTTCAGCTCGAGACCCTCTTCACCCTGGATCCCACGGGGCGGCTCCTCGAGGTCAATGAGGCCGAACGCCCCCAGGCTCCCTATTTTTTTCTCGGCCAGACGCAACAGGGCAATCTCTGGCGCTACCGCGCCGATCTGCCCGGCGGTGTTTGCAGGGTTCTCGAGCAGCTCGCCCGAGCCGAGCCGACCCGTGATGCGCTCGGCATGCTACCTCAGAGAGCCGAGGCCTTTCGCGACGCGCTCGAGCCCCATGTGCCCGTTCGCTACGTCTGGTCGGGGCCAGCATACGTGTTTCCCGCAATGATGGCCTGCCCATCGCTTCCAGCCTCGCAGGTTGTTCGGATCACACGGGACAATATCGCTCACCTGGGCAAGATGGTGGCGTGGCTGCGGCCCCGCCTGGAGAGCCGGGAACCCTGTTTCGCCGTGCTCGAGTCCGGGCAGGCTGTGGCTTTTTGTCTCAGTGCGCGCAGCACGCCCCGTTCCGCTGAGGCAGGTGTCGAAACTCTGCCCGCCTTTCGTGGACGGGGCTACGGGGCAGCGGTCGTCACTGCTTGGGCACAAGAGGTCAGACAGCAGGGGCGCACCCCGCTCTACAGCACCGCGTGGTCCAATGCCGCTTCGCAAGCGCTGGCAAGACGCATCGGGTTGAGACAATATGCCACCGACTTTCACCTCAGCTGATCCACGTCTCTGCGCCGCGACAGCTTCATAGGTTCAGGAACGGCTACAGAACACAGGGTCGCTTTGTTACGCAAGCTAATTTGTTACATTTGAGAAAAAGTTGCGCTATACTTGGCGCATGGCTTTCCAGAATCAACGTCGTGGTGTCCGTCTTGCAGACCGCCTTTCTCAGAACCACAAGCTGCTTTACCAGTACATTCGCACCCAGGGGCCGATGGCCCGGGCGGACCTGGTACGTATCTCGGAGCTGACCTTCCCCTCGATTTCGCGCATGGTCGCCGAGTTGCTCGAGCATGGCTTGGTCCAAGAAACGACGCAGCGACGCGGGGGCATGGGAAAACCACCGACCGAACTGGTCCTCGTGCCCGAGACAGCCTGTGCCCTTGGGGTTGCACTGGGAGAAGCGCGCGCGCAAGGGGTCGTTATCGACGCTGTCGGGACGATTCTGGAGCAGGCGGAACTGGAAAACCCGGAGTCAAACGACCTGGAGACTGTTCAGACGCTCGTGGAAAAGCTCGGTAAGCCTGCAGGTAACCTCATCGGGATCGGCGTGACGCGCGCGGGTCGCGGGCTTGAAGAGCAGGAGCACGAGTCACTCGAGGGAACCTTGGGGCTCGAGGTCACCACAGCGAGCCAGGCAGGGGCAGGCGCGCAGCGCGAGCGCTACTTCGGCGCGGCGCAGACGCTCGACACTTTCCTCTATCTGAATGTTGGTGGAGGCCTCTCGAGCGCCGCCATGCTGGGTCGGCGTCTGCTGGCCTCTCCCGATCAGCTCGGTAGCCTCGCTGCCATACTGGGCGGGCAGCTTGGACACGGCGACGAAGCCTGGTCTACCACCCTGCCGCTCCTCAGTACGACGATCCTAGCTTCCGAACAGCTGCTCGCGCCCGAAGCTCTGGTTATTGGGGGCGACGTGAACGACGCGCTTCTGGACGACCTGCGCCATGCGATGGAAGCGCAGCTCAACGAAACACTTCCCGCCAGACAACCTGTTCCGCAGATCAAGGGCTTTAGCGGTCCGCAAGAACCCGCGCTGGCCGCCGCGACCCTACCGCTTTACCGCGCCTTCGACGTCGCGGCACCGGACAAGGTCGGCCGATAGCGTAGAACTGAGTAAACCCAGCTTCAGGCGGGAGGCCTAACCGTAACATCTGTGACTTCGGCGCTCGGGGGCAGCTCGAGCGCCGCAAGAACCAGCGCCGCCACGTCTCCCGGCTGAACGAAACGCGCCGGGTCGTAAGCTCGCCCCTCCTGCTCGTGAACGCGCGCCTGCATGGGTGAAGCCGTGCGCCCCGGATAGACGCTGATGACGCGCACACCGCGCCCCCTCAGTTCATCACGAAGGGCGTCGGCAACGGCCTTGAGGCCGTGTTTGGTAGCCGCGTACTGGCTCCAGTTGCCCCGCGCAGCGAGACCCGCGCCGGAGTTGACGAATACGATCTGTCCACTCCGACGCTCGAGATGCGGCAGGAGTCTTTGCGTCAGGTAGTACGGTGCCCGCAGATTGACGCGGTACTGCGCGTCGAGGTCTTCGATAGGGGCATCGGCCAGGGGTGCCAGCGACACGGTACCCGCGCTATGGATAAGGATGTCGAGCGGCCCCTCGAAGGAATCGGTAAAGGCGCGCAGGGCCTGGTCATCGGTCAGCTCGAGCGTATGGGCTTGCGCCTTTGCACCCCAACTTCGCGCCTGCCGCGCGGTTTCCGCGAGTGCCTGCGGGTCGCGCCCAAGCAGATGCAGCGTCACCTCACGCTGCGCGAGCGCAAGCGCCAGTGCGCGCCCTATCCCGCTACTCGCTCCGGTGACGAGGGCCGTCGCGCCGTCAAGCATGAGGGTCCGGCGAAACCCGCGAGACGCGCGCCAGCCCGTCATTGAGACGCCGCACCGCCCCCTCAAGGTCACCGCTGCCCGCGACGCTGCTGCCGATCAGTACGGCGTCTGCGAGGGTGTGCACGTCCATGAGGTCGGCTGCGTTTCGGTACCCCGATTCCGCGACGAGCAGGCCCTCGAACCCGTCCGTCCGCGCTTGGGCGAGGAGTCGAGGCGCTGTCGCGAGGTCGATGTGAAGCGTTTTTAGGTCACGGTTATTGATCCCGATGATCTCCGCGCCGCTCGTGAGCGCCAGGGAAAGCTCCGCTTCATCGTGGACTTCCGTGAGCACATCGAGTTCCAGAGCGCGGGCCAGCTGCAAATAGTCCGCGACGCGCTCCCCGAGCACCGCGACGATCAGGAGGACCGCGCTCGCCCCCGCGTTTTTGGCCTCGAAGAGCTGCGCTGGATGAACGGTAAAGTCCTTGCGCAGGAGCGGCAGTCCGACCGCCTCGGAGACTTGCGAGAGGTGCGCCAATTCCCCTCCGAAATGGTTGGGCTCGGTTAGAACGCTGAGAGCCGCGGCACCGCCCGCCGCGTAGGCGCGCGCCGCAGCAGCAGGCTCGAGGTCGGCAATATCCCCAAGGGAAGGGCTCTTGCGTTTGACCTCGGCGATGATGCTGATGCCCGGTGCCCGCAGCGCCGCCGCGAAGCCCGGACGACGATTCGCGGTGACCGGCAACGTCAGGGGCGCGTCCTCGTAGGCGCGCACACGCTCGAGGCTGATACGCCCGAGCACGCCCGGTACGCGCTCGGCCTCGGCCAGAGGCAGGGGCGCAAGGACGATGTCAGTGTTCACCTCCCGCATATCCTCACCACGTTGTGTAGAGCCGCGCTTAGTAGATCTGAAAACCGTCAAGACCGCTCGCCTCCCCCCACGCCACATCGACACCAGCCACCTGAGCGTGCGTCGGACCACGGTAAAGAAGGTGCAAAAGGGCCTCGAGCTCCTCCCGTGGCCCCTCAGCGACGACCTCGACGCGTCCGTCACTCAAGTTTTCCGCGTAGCCGCTCAGGCCCGCGTCCTGCGCGAGCCGCCGGACGAAGTTTCGGTAGTTCACGCCCTGCACCTCACCCGCTACGAGCACGGTCAGGCGGGCACCTTCTGGTAAGTTCGCCACCCCTCAATGCTAACGCACTGGGCAGGAGGACAGGTCTGGTAGCCAACGTCCGGGTTGGACTCACGCATCTGAGCCAACCTTAAGCAGACACGCGACAGGAGATAAAGCGAAAAGCACATATCCGCCTCAGGGCAGGGGTGGTAGCATGCGGCGTCAGGATGCTCGAGCGTCGCCCCCACCCTCACACCACGCCCCCACAAACATCCCTGTGACGCGCCGCCTGCGCCGAATCCTGCTGGCTGTGGCGCTGGTGCTTTTCGCGCTCTATGTGCTGCCGCAGGTTGCGCCCGTGCGGAGCGCCCTGCTTGGACTGGGAACGCGGGCGCTCGAGGGCAGCGGTTACACGGTGCGCTACGGCTCGAGCGCGGGCAATCTTTGGCGCAGCCTGACCCTCCGGAATCTCGAGGTGACGGGGCGCGGCGCAGACGCCTCGGCTGAAACCGTTTCGGTCCGCTACAACCTGCCGGCGCTGATCGGCGGGAAGCTGCCGCTCAGCGTTTCGGGCTCGGGGCTGCGGGGCACACTCGATCTAACGAAACTTCTCGCTGGCAACACCCAAGCGCCCGAACCCGACAAACCCGCCGGGAGCACGGGGCGACGCGGCATTACCCCGGTGCTCCAGGACTTGTCGCTGAGCGACGTCGATCTGACGCTGCGCGGCGTGCCGACTTACCGCGCCCCCGTCCACATCACCACGCTCGAGGTCAGCAAGGCCGATGAGGCGTTCACGTTTCGCGCCGGACTCCGGGTCGACGGGGCGCAGGCCAGCTTGAACGGACAGGCAACGCTCGCACCTTTCACGCTCGAAGCCGACCTCGAGCGGGCCGACGTGACCCTGGCCCGCCCGTACTTCGAGGGCGCGACCGGCGGCACTGTGAGCGGAACAGTGAACGTCCGGGGGAGTGACGTCGAGGCCGATCTCGAGCTCGAGGGGGGCACCGTCGACGTCGTCGGCATCACCATGCAGGCGGTGTCCGGCCCTGTGAAACTGCGCGACCAGAAGCTCACGACGGAGCTGACCGGGCGGGCGCTGGGCGGGCCACTTCACGGCAGCGGCACCGTCGATCTGCGAGCGCAGCACTGGCAGGGCGACGTGCGGGGCAGCGCCGGGCTCGCCGAGGCGCTCGTCTGGCTCGGACAGGGCCGCCTGACGCCGCAAACCGTCGCAAACGTCTTGCAGGCTGAAGGGAGCGCCCCCGTCGCGCTGCGCCTGGGGGGCTGGCAAACCTTTACGCTCGCAGGGAGCGCGTTCGGGCAGGGCAGCCTGGTCGGCAAGCCCCTCCGCGATCTGGACGTCGATTTCACGTTTGCAACCCATGAAGGCACCCGCACCACCGCGACGGCCCGCCTCGGCGGCAACCCGTTAAGCTTCGTGCTCGAGCCCAATACCGAGGGCTTTACCATGAGGGCCAACGGCACCGACTTGCCGCTCTACGGCTTTGCCAGCGACGTCGACCTCGACCTGCGGTCGCGGGGTGGCACGCTGACGGGAGGCGCAGATGTCGTCTTGACCCGTACCGCCCTCGGACGAGCGCTTCGGCTGAACGTCGCCGCGACGACTAATGGCGACATCTGGCAGGCCGACCTCACAGGGCGCGACGCGCGCGGGGGCCGAGCGTCGGGCTCTATCACGCTGCGCGGCAGCACCCTGACGAGTACCCTGCGGGCCACCGGGCTCGCGCTGCCTGGTCTGGTAACCCCGTTGACACTAAGTGCCGAGGCAGAAGGCCCCCTAAGCACCCTCCCCATCACAGCGCAGTTTTCAGGGCCGGAGGGTGTTCACCCGGCAGCAGGCGGTGTTCGCGCGGAGGAGGATTTCTCGGGCACCGTACGCGCGACCTTGACGGGTGGCAGCCTGGAAGACATCCGGGGCGATCTGGGACCGCTCGAGTTGACTGGAACCCTGAGCGACCTTCGTTACTCTCTTGAGAGCACGCGTCTCAGTGGTCGGGCACAGGGTAGCGTCGCGCTGCAGGGAGGTCAGCTGACGCGTGAAAGCGGCACCCTGAATACTACGGGCACCCTGCGCACCACCGACCTCCGGGTCGCCAGCTTGCTCCTACCCAACCTTGGCGCAGCCTACGGCGTCTCGAGCGACCCACTCACAGTAAGTCTGCGCGATCCCGACAACGGACTCCGGCTCGCGCTGCAAGGCGGCAGGGTGACAGGCTCTTTGAAGGGGACTCGGCTCGGTGCGCTTGGTGAAACCTTTGCGGTGACCGGCGACGTCTCGGGACGGACGAGCGATCTTGCGAACAGCGCCACACTCGATCTGCAGGCTCAGTCCACGGGCGGAGGGCCGCGAACGACCCTGCAGGCCACCGGTACAGGCGTCGACACACGGCTAAGCGTGACGAGCGAGGCGGGCGCGACGCTCGCCGGGCGGACGCTGGGTGAAGCACTCGAAGTGACCGGGAACGTGTCTCTGCGGGAGCGCCGCGCCGCGCTTACGGGCACGCTCGGCCAAGTCGAGCTGGACCTAGACGCCGGACCCGACGCCAGCGGCACACTGCAGACTTCAGCACGCGTAGGCTCGGGTACAGACGCATTCAGCGCCGATCTGAGCAACCTCGAGAGGTGGCGTACCGAGGGCACGCTGCCCCTCAGCGATCTCGGCAAAGCGCTCGGCCTGCCTCTAACGGGCACCCTGCAGAGCAATCTGGCGCTGCACAACGGACGTTATACGGGCCGCGCCACACTCACGGGCGAAGCCTTCGACCTGCCCCTCTCCGTACGTGCCCGGGGCAGCGGACGGGCACTCGAGCTAGGCGCAGACACGGCGGTTGCAGGGCAGAACGTGTCCCTCGCGGGCACCCTCGAGACGCGGGTGGATGGGGCGTACCTTCAGGCCAACCTCTCGAGCCCCCTCGCTACAGGGCCGCTCGAGGTCGGGCCGGAGGGCCTCACGGGAACCCTGACCCTGACCCCGAACCAGGCGGCCCTGCCCGACGCTCACGCCACGCTCGCCCTAAGGGCTACCCCGGACCTTGCCTGGGAGGCTGATCTGCAGGGTGGCGCTACCCTCCCCTACCGCGACTTGCGGGCCGACCTGCGGGGCACCTTGCGGGGACAAGGCGCGTCATACCGGGGGACCGGTGTGCTGCAGGTGGAGGGTGAGCGCGTCAGGCTCGAGGGTTCCGGCGAGGGAGACCAGGTTCAGGCGCAGGTCACCTTCGACGCGGTATCGCTCGCACCGTTTGCACCGGTCACAGGTAGCCTCTCGGGTGATATGCGGCTAGATATAGGCGACGAGCTGCGCTACTTTGCCAACCTCGAGGCCTCGGGGGAAGCCTCCAATCAACCCTTCGATCTCACCCTGCGCGCGGACAAGGCGTCGGGGCTGAACCTCAACGGCACCGTCGCAGGCACGACCCTGAGCCTCGACAGTGCGCTGCCGCTGCGCCGCGTGACCCTGACGCTTGCCAACGCGGCGCAACCCTTCGATTTCACGGCCTTCGCGTCCATCGGTCCACGCCTCAGCGTGCAGGGCGCGGGGGCCTGGCGCGGCGAAGCGCTCAGCGTGTTCGGCAACTTTACGCCCCGGACCGGAACGGGTCGGGTACAGGTCGGACTAGGCGACGCGGCGCTCACCACCACGCTACAAACCCGCGACGGTATCCGCAGCGTGAGGGCGAATCTGGACGCGCCGCAGGGGCTGCTGACCCTGACGCGGCCTCTCAGCGCCCGCGTGCAGGCCGATCTCGGCCCGAGCACGACCCTGCGGACCCTCTCTGTATCCTTCGGCACCAACCGCCTCGAGCTTGCAGGGACGCTGCGGCCCGAGACTGAGCTGAGCGGGCAACTCGTCGTACCAACCGCACAGCTCGCACCCCAAGACCGCCCTGTCGCGCTTAGCCTCGTGCCGCTCGACTCGAGCTACCTCCTGACCCTCGAGCAGGATAATCTGACACTTCGGGGCGTCCTCGGCCCGAGCTTTCGCCCCGAACGGGTGCGGCTGATCGGTCGGCAGACCCGCGACCTCGGAGGGCGGACGCTGCGCCTTGAAAGCAACCTTGTCTGGCAGGAGGGGCGCGGCTTTTCCGGCAAGAGCGTGCTCGAGCTGTCCGGCACCGCGTCCGTTACCCTTACCCTCACAGGGGGCGGGGATGACACAGACGGGAGCGAGGGCATTGCCCTCACTGGCCTTCGCGTCAGGGGGACAGGGCAGTATCGGGACGTGCAGGTTGCCGCGCTCGACGCACGCCTGAGCGCCGCACCGTGGCGCGACCGGACCCTCGCGGGCACCCTCGAGCTGAACGCGCCTGTGAACAGGCTCGTCCCGGGTTGGCCCGGCGAAGCCCTCGCCCTTACGGGTGACCTCGCGCTTGCCGGCACCCTGACCGACCCCAACGTCGAGGGACCGCTCAACCTGACAGGTGCGCTCACAGCCACCGGCAACCTCGCCGCGACGCGCGAGGGCGGCACCGTGACCCTCGCCGGCCCGGGGCTCGAGCTCACGGGTAGCGTCGACACCACGGGCTACGACTCGAACTTGCAGCTCAGCGCTCTCGACCTTGGACGCGTCCTGCCACGCTTTGTCTCGGCGCAGGCTGCACCCCGCCGCGACCCGCCGACACTCAGTCTCGCGGCTCGAGCCACGCAGCGCTGGGGCTCCGGTCCAGACGTTCGGATGAGCGGTCTCGACTTCAGGAGCGCTCGCAGCACTTTGCGGGGCCATGCCCGCTACGGCGACGGCTACGTTGCGGATCTCGAGCTCGACACCAACCTCGCGGACTTCAGTGCCGCCCTCAAGGGGCGCGTCCGTGGGCCGCTCACCCTGGATTCACGCCATCCCCTTGGTGAATCCCTCACGCTCACGGGGCTGGGGCCTGCCGGAGCCGATTGGGCGCTGGACGGCAGGCTCGGCCTCATGGGCAGCCCCAGTGCGCCCACTCTCGCGTTGGCGCTTCGCGGAAGCGGCTCGGCACGCGGGCAGCTCGAGGGGAACGTCTCCCCCGTGGATAGAACCTTCGATCTCAGCAGCACGCTGAAGGTCGCCGGACTCAGCAGCGACCTCGCGTTGGCCCGGACGGAAGACGGCCTGAGTGGCGCGGGAAGCCTGGCCTTCCGCGACTTCGGCATGACCCTGCGTACCTGGGGGAGGGGTCTCGAGTGGCACGGGCAGGACAGGCTCGGCGGCTGGCAAGGACGCTACAGCGATGCGGGCTTGAACCTGGGCGGCCCCCTTGCAGCGCTCTCTCCGCAGCTTGGGGGGACACTATCGCTCTCGAGCACTGCCACCCTGCACCGCGTCAGAGGCACGCTCACGAACGTTACGGCAGGCCCGGTGACTCTGGGCAATGTGGCGCTGCACGAGACGGTTAAGGACGGCGCACGAGCCCTGAACCTGACCGGCTCCGCACTAGCGGGACACGTTGGGCTGAGCGGGACACTCCCCTGGCAGCTCGAGCGTCTCGCCCTGAGCCTGCCCGGAAACGTGACGCTTAGCGGCAGCGGAAATGGCACGCGCTCGGTCGGGGCGCTCGCAGCGACCCTCGAGGCAGCTTCGTTTTCCTTCCCTGTCACGGCGAGTTACGCCCCCGGTGGACTGGCACTCGCCGCACGGGGTGGTCTGCCGGTAGGCATCCTCACCCTGGACGCACGCTACAGCGGCGCTGCCTGGCAAGGTGCCCTGAACCTCACGGATGACGGAGCGGCGCCGCTCCTCACCGGGCAACTCTCGGGGACGCTAGGCAACCCGAAACTCGCGGGACACGTGGATCTTGCTCAAGGGGAAAACAGCGTCAAGGGTACGTTCAGTGCGTCGCGCGACGCGCTGGGCCTCGACACGAGGCTCGCGAGCCCCCAGCTCGCCACACCCTTGAGTCTTAAGGCCGCAGGCTGGCCCCTCGAGCTGACGCTCAAGAACCAAACCCAAACTCTGAAGCTCGCCCTGCAGGACGGTCGCCTCGTCCCAAGCGGCACGCTGAACCTGCGAGCAGGACCTGCGACGCTGCGCCTGCGGGCGCTGGACGACGGCCTCGGCCTCCGACTCGCGGCACCCGCAGCACCTGGCCTCATCCTGCACACGACACTTCCTGCTCGCCTCAGCGCGTATGGAGAGCTGCTTGACGGGCTCAAGTTGACCGGAACCGGAAAGACACGCGGAACGCTGACCCTGGCCCTGCGCCCCGACCCACAGGTACAGGTCAACGACCTGCGCTGGGCAAGCCCCGCGGGCCGCTTGACGCTGGGCGGCAGCATGGGCTTGTCGGGAGGGCTCGAGGCCAGGCTGCAGGGGCGTTGGAACGGATCGGCAACCGCCTCTCTCCCCTGGCTGCGGGAGGCCACGTTCCCTTTTACCCTGAACGCCGCAGAGGGCCACATCCGCCTCGACTCCAAGGGCGATCCCGGTACGCTGCGGGTCGATCTCGCGCTGGCCGAGCGGCGCGGCACACTCGTCAGCAATCTCGAGCTGGGACGGGGGCGTTTAGAGAGTAACCTCAGCTACGCGCCCGGTACAGGCCCCGTTGGCACTCTCACCATCACGACTCTCACCCTCTTTTCAACCGAGGACGCCCCGGCTACCCTGAGTACCACCCTCGCGTTGACACCAAGCGGCCTGAGCGGCAACGGCTTTCTTCGCTACGCGGGTAGCAGCGCCGAACTGTCGGGTCAGGCAGGCTGGGCGCGGGTTTTGCCTGTGGCGCTCCGCCGCTACACGCCGCAGGCTGGCGAAACGCTCGCGGCGCAGGTCCGACTTAACCGCCTCGAGCTGGGCGATCTGCCCCCATTGGCAGCTCGCGTTCCCTATCTGAGCGCCCCGGTCAGCGGCGTCGCCACGCTGACCGGCTCCCAGATCGTCGGTCAGCTGATCGCCCCCGAACTGGCGGTCCTTGGGACGGCGCTCCCGACACAGGTCGACTTCAACGGCACCTTGAGCCGCCTCGAGGCGCGCGCGACGATTGGCGAGAGCCGCCTCAATTTGGCCTATGACCGAGCCCCGGGCAACAGCCGTCTGGCAGGTCTGCTGACGCTCGAGTCCTTCCCCTTGCAGGTGCTGGCCGAAGCGACTACCGGCGCGTCACAAGTCGAGGCTTCGGCAACCGGCGCGGCCCGCTTCGACCTGCCCCTCGCGAATCTGCGCGCCTCGTACGTTCGGCTCGCAACCGAGCGCGTCACACTGCGCAGCAACGCTGCCGGGTCGTCGGAAACGACTACCGAAGGGAATGTGGCGCTGCGCTTTGAAAACGGCAGTCTCTACGTCGAGCGGGCCACCTTCGAAGGTGACGGTTCATGGCGCGCCGACGGGATCCTCACGCCCGATACGCTCGACTTTACCTTCGACGCCGACGACGCCGACTTCAGTCCGCTCTTGCGGCTCGTACCGCGCCTCGCAAGTTTTGGAATCGGGGCGCGCGGCTCGGTTGAACTGCGGGCAGCGGGCAGCGCCGCCGACCCCGACATCAGCCTGACGAGTAGCGGTCTGGAGGTGAGCGTGGCAGGCGGAAATTACCGCGCGTTTCCCCTCGAGGTCACACTCAAGAGCGGTGTATTTAACCTCGAGAGCAGCGTCACCGGACTCTCACCCATTGGCGGAACCGTGGCGCTGCGTGGGAGCGGCGAGGTCGGTCTCAACCCTTTTCGCACGCGCGACCTCGCGCTGCGCTTTAGTGGCAACGCGTCCGTGCCCACACTCGGGAACGTCACCGCGCTGCGCGGACGCATCTACCCTTCGACAGCCGGTTTGCAACTTAACGGACGCGGCGCGATCGGTAAGCCCTTTACGGTTACCGGTACCCTGGCACCACTCAATTTGCACCTGCGCGGACAGGAACTCAATATCCGCGCGCCACGCTACTTTCTCGCCTCGAGCAGCACGAACGCCGATGTGCGCGTGCGGCTTAACGACAACAGTATCGATGTGCTCGGCAACCTCGTCGTCACCACCGCACAGCTGAGCCTCGAGCGGGGTCAGTCCAGTACCCCAGCCAATCTACAAAGCAACACGCAGGACGATACAGGGGAAGACATTCAGACCGGCAACGCGGAAACCCCGGGCACAGAGGCTGAATCTGCCAACAACGAACCGAACGACGCTGAATCAGGTGCTACCGAATCGGACACAGCCACCGTGACCACCGCCGAGAGCTTGAGTAGCGTCCTGACCCAGCAGACGAACCCCGCACTCGCCCGCATCCGTTTTGCCGACGTACGGCTACGCTCGCCCGGCCAGGTCTTTTTTGAATCAGGCTTCGGCAACGCCGAGCTCGCTTTCGACGTTACGCTGACCGGTACAGCAGCCACACCGCAGCTGAGGGGCGAAGCCCGAACGCTGCAGGGGACGGTCAACTTTTCCGGTCAGGACTTTACCGTGACGCAGGCCTCAGCCACCTTCGATCCGACCCAAGGCGTCTTCCCCAGTCTCGACCTCGACGCCGAGGTAACTTTCGATAAGGCGCAGGCACTAGGCAATCTCCAGACCGAAGGCTACGATCTCGTCGAACCTACAGGCAGCACCTTCCTGGCCCAGCTTCAGATCAAGGGCGCGTTTAGACGAAGCGCGAGCGGGAAGCGTACCCTCGACCTCGAGCCCACCCTCAGTTCCAACGCGGTCCTGCAGGTAGACGCGAACAACCCGCGCTCCCTCAACGAAACCGAGCTCCTGACCCTGCTGACACTCGGGCGGCTGCAGCTCGACGCGCCCATCGTCGGAACCAACGGGCTCGCCGAAACGGTTGCGACCACCGCGCTAGACACCGCTGTCGACCTCTACCTCGTGTCGGAGCTGCAAAATGCCCTCAGCGACGTGCTCGGGGTCAACCTCGAGATTCGTACCTCGTCGCTTTCTAGTGTCCTCGGCCCGGACCCACAGGAGTTCGGCGTTTCGGTCAAACTGGGCGGCTACCTGAGCGATAACCTTTTTGCCAGCGTTCAGGTGGGACGCTTCGACGACCCGGATCAGGCCTACGCTCTGACCAACGAATTCTCCCTGCGCTACACGGCTAACCCGCTCGAGATCAACCTCGCGGGCGGCGTCAACTTCGCCGACACCAGCGACGGCTCCCTGAGCACTGTCACGGACTTTTCGCTCGGCTTTTCCTACGCGCTGACCTCGCGCCTGAGCCTCGACGCCTCGCTCGCCACCCAGGATTCGGGCAACGACACCAACTTCGGATTTGGGATCTCGTACACCTGGTAACGTCGCGTATACGCTCCCCCCACAACCGGAACCTAAGCGTACGGCGTGTACACGCCAACTGGTATACCCTGAGAAAGTAAAGACACGTGCAGCCCGACAAGGGCGCTCTGATATGCTGGGCACATTCGCATATGCATGTGCGTATGCAGGAGCAGGTGACCATGGCCGATACCGTTTTTCGAAATCCAGACATGTCTCAAGCTTGCTACAACCTCTCGACCGCCGCGCTCGTCGAACTCGCCCTCAAACGCGACGAGGCGGTTCTCGCCTACGGTGGTGCCCTCGCCGCCGATACCGGCGTCTTTACCGGGCGCTCGCCAGGCGACAAGTTCACCGTTCGAGACGTGGAAACCGAGCATTCCGTCGCCTGGGGCCGGGTCAATCAGCCGCTCAGCGAGGCTCACTTTGCAGCACTCAAACGCGACATGCTCGAGCTGGCCCGGAGCAAGGAACTCCTTACCCAGGACCTCTACGCCGGTACCGACCCGGCAACACGCCTGCGCGTTCGCGTCGTGACCGAATACGCCTGGCACAGTCTTTTTGCCCGCAACATGTTCGTTCGGGAGGACGGCCTTGCCTTTGGCGATGATGTCGACCTGACGGTTATCGACCTGCCAAGCTTTCGCGCCGATCCTGCCCGGCACGGCTGCCGCAGCGAGACCGTCATCGTCACGTCGTTCACCGAAAAGCTCGTACTGATCGGCGGCACCGAGTACGCGGGCGAAATCAAGAAGTCGGTGTTCTCGGTCCTCAATTACCTCCTGCCTGAGCGTGGCGTCCTGCCTATGCACTGCTCGGCCAACGTCGGGGACGACGGACGCAGTGCGCTCTTTTTCGGGCTTTCGGGTACGGGCAAAACAACCCTCTCCGCCGATGCGGCGCGCACGCTGATCGGTGACGACGAGCACGGCTGGTCGGACAGGGGTATCTTCAACTTCGAGGGGGGCTGCTACGCCAAGGTAGTCGATTTGACACCGGAACGCGAACCCGAGATCTACAGCACCACCACGCGCTTCGGGACGATTCTGGAAAACGTCGTCCTCGAGCCCACGAGCCGCCGTATCGACTTCAAGGACACGCGCAAAACCGAGAACACACGAGCGTCGTACCCCATCGACTTTATTCCCAACGCTTCGCCCACGGGACGCGCCGACCATCCGAGCGCAGTGATCTTTCTGACCGCCGACGCCTTTGGCGTTTTGCCGCCCGTCGCTCGTCTGACGCCCGAGGGCGCGATGTACCATTTTCTGAGCGGCTACACTGCCAAGGTAGCCGGGACCGAGCGTGGTGTGACCGAACCGAGCGCCACCTTCAGTGCCTGTTTCGGTGCACCCTTTATGCCGCGCAGCCCCAACGTCTACGCCGAACTACTCGGGGCCAAGCTGCGTGAGCACAGCTCCTCGGTCTGGCTCGTCAATACCGGCTGGAGCGGTGGTCCCTACGGCGTCGGGAAGCGTCTCGAGCTC
Source organism: Truepera sp. (assembly GCA_048594695.1). Classification (GTDB taxonomy): domain Bacteria; phylum Deinococcota; class Deinococci; order Deinococcales; family Trueperaceae; genus Truepera. The sequence continues at coordinate 19,767 of JBMDWS010000392.1, forward strand.
GCCTACACCCGCGCGATGGTGCGGGCGGCCCTCTCGGGCACGCTCGAGACCGTCCCTACCGTAACGCACCCGGTTTTCAATCTCGCGGTCCCCACACGCTGTCCCGGTGTACCCGACGCGGTACTCGATCCGCGCGCGACCTGGTCGGACCCCGGCGCTTACGACGTTCAGGCACACAAGGTCGCGGAACTCTTTCAGCGCAACTTTACCCGCTACCCGGACGCGTCCGAAGCGGTCAGGGCGGCTGGTCCTCGCTAGCCACAAATAAGAGTAAGAGCGCAGGATGTACATCCTGCGCTCTTACTTTTGCACCTGGTTTTTAGCCGGGTACTAGCGCGACGCCTGCGCGTAGACTCGCAGCACTTCGGCGTGGGCTGCCTGCAGCGCCGGGTCGTTTTCTAGACTGACGAGCGCCTCGCCCTGCACCGCGCTCTGCCGGGGCGGCGTGAAGGCCTGAACGAAGGTGAAGTCGCCTTCCTTGTCGATCTGGGCGCGTCCGGCCAGCTTTTTGCCGTCGACGATGACCTCGATCTTTTGACCGGGCTTGGCGCCCTGACCCTCGAGGGCGAGCACCGTAGGCACGAGCACGTCGGCAACCACGACGTCCGGCGTAATCCCCTTTTCGTTGATGCTGCGGCGTTTGGGCGTCAGCCATTCGAACGACTTGTAAACGAGCTGCCCCCCGTTCGACAGCGAAATCACGCTCTGCCCGACCCCTTTACCAAACGTTTTCTCACCGACAACCTCGGCGCGCCCGTTGTCTTGCAGCGCACCCGCGACAATCTCGGAGGCAGACGCCGAGTTACGGTTGACGAGCACGACCATGGGCAAGGTGTAGCCCGCCGAATCCGCCTCGGCGAGGCGCTGCGTGACGCCCTGCGCCCGCTGGAAGACGATGTCACCCTCCGTCAGGAACTCGTCGGCGACGCGAATCCCCTGATCGAGGAGGCCCCCGCCGTTATTGCGCAAATCCAGAATAAGCGAGCCGACGTTTTCCCGCTTCATGCTCGCGAGAGCCGCATCGAGCTGTTCGAACACTTTTTCATTGGCAAACGTCGTGAGGTGAATGTAGCCGACGTTCTCAGGCAGGATAGCCGTTTCGACCGAGATGATGTCGATGCTGCCTCGTGTCACGGTGATCTCGACGGGCTTGTCGTAGCCTGCGCGGATCAGACCGAGTTTGACCTGCGAACCCGACTCGCCACGTACGAGCTCTACGACCTCGTCGGTCGTCGCTTTACGTACATTTTTGCCGTCGATCGTGGCAAAGATGTCACCTATCTGAACGCCTGCCTCTTCAGCCGGACTGCCCCGGTAGACGTTGACGACTTCGACGATGGTGCCGTCGTTTTGATTGCGTGCCTGCAGCGTCGCACCGATGCCCTCAAACGATCCGCCCCGGTCCTGCCGCTCGAGTTCCGCCTGTTCGGGTGTGCCGTAGGAGGTGTAAGGGTCGTCGAGGGACTCGAGCATCCCGTTGATCGCGCCTTGCAGGAGCGTGTTGTCGTCGAGTTTGGTCAGATATCCGGACTTCAGTGCGCTGTACGTTTGCAGGAGCGCCCGTCCGGCGGGGGCGTTAAGCGCCTCGTCGGAAAGATCCGCGAAATTATTGAAAAATTGTGCGCTCGCGACCAGCGAGACACCCAGCAGCCCCGCCAGCAGAACGGTCCTCTTGCGCTTCATTCTACCTCCTGGTTACCTAACTGACTTGCCCACATAGGCTTCAGTATACGCACGCCAGATGAGATCACACGCGTCACGTCTTGCATTTGTCACGTGTTCAGGGGGCAAAGGGGCACGATATACTGCTGTGTGAGCTTTTCCTCCCTCGTTCCTGCACCTATACCCGGCGAGGAAACCCCAACCTGGCAGAACGATGCCCAGGCTGGGCGACTCGATGAGGCTTTGGTCCGGCTGCTCGAGACGACGCCGGGCGATAGCGCAGGGGCGCAGCTGCTCGAGGACCTGATCGGCCTGCGCAGCCATCTACGCGCCAAGGCGTGGGGCCGAGCCGAGAGCCTCGCTACACGCCTCGCCCCGGCTGCATCCTCCCTTGCGCCCGCTCTAGAGACAGAAGTCACGTTCCTCAAGGAGAGCGGTGAACGCCTCGAGCGCGGCGACGCGGAAGGCGCACTCGAGCGCCTGAAGCGCGTGACGTTGCCTCTCCTTCTTGGCGAGGCCGAGACTCAGCGGGGCACCGCGCTCGTCTATCTCGGCGAGGAAGCGGAGGCCGAAGCTGCCTTTGGCCGCGCTGTCGAGGCCGATCCCCGGCACTACCGCGCCCTCACCAATCTCGGCAATGTGGCGCTCGAGGCGGGTCGCACCGACGAGGCTATCGCGCTATATCAGCGGGCGCTTCGCATCGATGACACCTTTGCCAATGCCCATCACAATTTAGGTGTTGCCTACAGGCGACAGGGAAACATACACAAGAGTGTGCAGGCGATCCGCAAGGCGCAGCGCACGGGTAGACAGCGCGACCGCAGCGACGCCAGAGACTCACTCCGGCGTTTTGCCCCCCGTCCTGGCGGGCGCTACGGGCGGTGGCTCATGTGGGGGATCGGTGCGGCGGCGCTTTACCTGGTTCTAAAGACGCTCGGCGTCCTCTAGACGCAGCCAGGCTTCAGCGGCTGAGCCCAAGCATAAACGCCAGCACCCCACCGGCTTCGTGCAGGGCGTAGCGAAGGCGAGGACCCTCTGTGGCGACACGCGCAACCCGCGCCTCGAGCTCCAGATACCGCGCGAGCAGCTCGGTGCGGTAGGCGTGCATGTCATCGGTCACAATAAGTAGGGTGCTGCCGCGCAAGAGGGGTCGGCCAAAGCGCAGGTTCTCGAGGCTCGAGCGGCTCCGTGTTTCAGCCGCAAGCGCTGCCGCCGGAACCCCTCGCTCGCGCAGATAGCGCACACCCGAGTCCCCTTCGGTAAAGCGGTCACCGGGGCGTTTTCCGCCGGTCACGACGATGTATGGGGCGCAGTCTTCTCGGTAGAGCTCGAGCGCCTTATCGAGGCGGCGTGCAAAAACCGGGGACGGCTCCCCGTCGTACTGCGCGGCGCCCATTACCAGCAGCGTATCGGCGGGACAAAGAGGACTCTGTGCGAATACCGTCCCTCCCGCCAGAAGCAGGTGGAGGCTCGGCAGGAGAGCTAAAAAAAACAGTAGCCCCAACGCCAGCCACGACCGCCTGCGCGTCCTAGTCACGAACCGTTTCCAGGAGCCGCGACTCGATGGCGCGTGCGTGGGCTTCGAGCCCCTCGGCCCGCGCGAGGCGGGCCGCAGCCGGACCGATCTCGCGCAGGGTTCCGGCACTGACGTTGACGAGCGGGATGACCTTCTGAAAGTCGCGGACGTTAAGCGCCGAAGAGAACCGCGCTGTCCCACCCGTCGGCATGACGTGGCTCGGTCCGGCTGCATAGTCGCCGAGGGCTTCCATGCTCGAGGCCCCGAGAAAGATCCCCCCCGCATGTTCGACGTCAGGGATGAGCGCCCAGGGATCGCGCACGAGCAGGCAGAGGTGCTCGGGCGCGTAAAGGTTGGCGACCCGGACCCCTTCAGCCACATCCCTGACGATCACGGCGTAGCCCCGCTGCTCGAGCGACTCCCGCGCCGCAGCAGCCGTGGCGAGGGTGGCGAGCTGACGCTCGAGTTCGCTGCGGACGCGCTCCAGCAGCCGTTCGCTCGTCGTGACGAGAACCGGCTCGGCGTAGACATGTTCGGCCTGCGCCAGAAGGTCAGCGGCGATGTGTTCCGGGTCGGCGTGCTCGTCGGCAAGGACCAAAGTTTCGGTTGGGCCGGGCAGCGATTCGATGCCGACCACGCCAAAGACCAGCTGCTTGGCGAGAACGACGAAGGCGTTGCCGGGGCCGACGATCTTGTCCACCCGGCGAATGCTCTCGGTGCCGTAGGCAAGTGCTGCTATGGCCTGCGCGCCCCCGACCCGGTAGACTTCGCGGATACCCAGTAGATGGGCTGTCACCAGAATTTCCGGGGCCACGCTCCCGTCAGGACGCGGCGGTGTAACGACCACGATCTCCTGCACCCCAGCGACCTGCGCGGGTACGGCGCACATCAGCAGGGTACTGAACAGCGGCGCGCTCCCCGCCGGAACGTAAATCCCCACACGGCTCAGGGGACGAACGAGCTGCCCGAGCAGCCCACCCTCGCCTTGCAGCAAAAATCCTTCTTTGGGCTGATGGCTGTAGAACGAGCGAACGCGCCCTACCGAGAGCCGTATCGACTCTTGCAACACTCTGGGGACACGCTGCAGCGCCGTCTCGATATGGCTTTCAGGTACGGACAGGGACTCGAGCGCCACCCCATCGAAACGCTCGGTCAAGGCTAGCAGCGCTGCGTCGCCACCGCGCCGGACAGAACCTACGATCTCCTCGACAGCAGCCCGCTTCTCCTGCCCTACTTCACCAAGCCGATCGCCAAAAACCTGCTCTGCCTCGCTGTACCCGTGCAACACTCGCATGCACGCATCATAAGCTAAAGACTCAGGGTGAGGCGGTAGAGACGCGAACGAGCCGCCTCCAAACCAGCGCACTCAGCACAGCAAACCCTGGACCACCCAATAGGATGCACAAAAAAAAGGGCGAGGCGAAAACCGCCTCACCCTCGAAACCTCGGCAAGCCTCAGGCCGCTTTGGAAACCTCTACCAGACGCTTGAACGCGTCCGGATGCTGCGCCGCCAAGTCCGCTAGGATCTTGCGGTTGATCTCCACGCCCGACTTGCGCAGGCCACTCATGAAAACCGAATAGCTGAGGCCTTCCTGCCGCGCAGCTGCGTTGATACGCGCAATCCAGAGACGACGGAAGTCGTTTTTCTTATCGCGGCGGTCGCGGTATTCGTAGTCTGCAGCATTAAGGAGCGTCTGCTGGGCGATGCGGAAGCTCTTCGAGCGCATTCCCCAGAAGCCCTTGGCGCGCTTCAGGATCTTCTTGTGTTTTTGGCGACGAACAACGCCGGTCTTGGCTCTTGGCATCTACAACCTCACGCGTAGGGCAGAAGCGCCTTGATGCGTTTGGCGTCTGCAGTAGAGATGACGAGGTCGTTTCTGCCTTTGCGGATGCGCTTGCCACTCTTCTTAAAGTTGAGGTGGCGCTTGCCGCTCCGCATAGCCGTGACTTTACCTCGCCCAGTGATTTTGACACGGGCTTTGGTGCCCTTGTGGGTCTTTTGCTTCGGCATGCTTTTCTCCTAGTTTAGCCGACCTGCTCCGCAGGTTCGCGCTCTTCCGATTCCCTTGGAGGCACGCTCCGGGTGGGACCCAGAACCATATTCATATCCATACCAGCGAGGTTGGGAGCGGATTCGACAACGGCGAGATCGGAAACGTCAGCGGCAACGCGGTTGAGGATCTCTTGACCGAGTTCGGGGTGAGTGCGCTCGCGCCCCCGAAACATGATGGTGAGTTTGACCTTGTGCCCGCCCTTGAGGAAGCGCTTGACGTGATTGACCTTCGTCGTGTAGTCGTTATCGTCGATCTTGACGCGGAACTTGATGGCTTTCATCTCTTGCTGCCGCGACTTCTTGCGCGCTTCTTTCTCCTGCTGCTGCAATTCGTAGCGGTGCTTGCCGTAATCCATCAGTTTAGAAACGGGGGGCTGCGCACCTTCTCCAACCAAGACGAGGTCGAGGTCGGCTTCGCGGGCCATTCTCAGGGCCTCACGGGTTTCGACAATCCCCTGCTGCTGCCCATCCGCGCCGATAAGACGCACGTGTCTTACTCTAATCTGCTCGTTGACCTTCAACTCTTTGGCTATGAACGTCACCTCCAAATGACGATGTGCTTAGGGCCTAAACGCCGCGCACAGCTCGTTAGTGTAGCAAAAAGCCTGCCCACACGCAATGCGGCGCACAACGTCTTCAAGACTTTCAGTTCTTCGGAAGGTAAGGTGTCCAGTCCTTTTCACTTCTGACCAGCCTTTAGGACGGAGAGGTTTCCATCAAATAGCTCCGGGGTTCGTACGAAACAACGGGCCGCAAGCGGCGCTAATTTTTTCGATATGGCGGTGATCGGTGCCGCAGCAGCCACCCATCACGTTGAGATGACCCAAACGCTTTTTGAGCATGAGATATTGCTGTCCCAACTCGTCAGGATCGCCGTCGTCCAAAACGTCGGCCTGATCGAGCTCGGCATGACTCATCCTCGAGGCATTGGCTCGCACGCCACGGATACGTTTGATCCATGATTCGTCCGCAGTCAGAACGCCGCCGAAATGCTCGGGATGCGCACAGTTGATCATATAGTAGGCAGGCGTACCATCCGTGGCGGCATCAACCGCTTCGATTGCACGTCCCAGTAACTGACCCGTGGGAAGCCGTCCGTCTGTCTCTACCGTGAACGAGATGACCACAGGCATGTCCGCCGCTTTCGCCGCGCGCACGATTCCTACAGCCTCTTCCTCATAGTTCATGGTGAGCGCGCTCACTAGGTCAGCGGCTGTATCTTTGAAGGTTTCAATCTGAGCGGCGTGATACCGCTCGGCTTCATCGGCGGACATCTGAAACGAAGGATTGTAGCCGTCACCCCGAGGGCCGAGCAACCCGCTAATGACGATCTTCGTCCGCTCGTTCTCGAACTCACTTCGTACTTCTTCGAGCTGCTCGATGGCCTTTCGATTGGCTTCAGCCAAAGCCTCGGTCGAATAGCCGAGTTTTGCGCCCCAGTCAGCATTGGCACGCCACGTGGCGCTCTCTAAAATGAGACCCACCTTATCCCTCGAGGCGACGGCTGCGTATGCACGAAAATAGTCCCGCGGCTCAGCCTCCCCTATCGACTCGTTCAGCAAAACGAACGCGGCGAAATAGGGAAGCTCGATATTTTCTCTGAAGATCAGGGTCGTTTCAAGCCCGCCAACCGTCAAAAAGAGCTCGCTAACGAGTTGCGGTAGCTCAGTTCGATACTTAGCTCGAAAAACCGTCACGGTGCTTCTCCTAATATCTTGATTTCCCATGAAGATAAAGTAGGAATAAGGGTGACAGGAGTATGCGCTTGGTATCTGTCCAGTGTCAATAAGGGCGAAACGCGCGGGGCAAGAATCGTGTTTCGTTAAAGCGTTTATCTGCCGCGAATGAAACCTGCCCGTAAGACACTGTGGTACCCAAATTCGGGAAAAGTCAGTTAAGGAGCAAGAACCGCACTGGGGTAGTCACGGATAACAGTCAGCACGCAGTAGGCGAGTAGCACGGCAAAAACGTGCAGGTAAAGACCGGTAGCTGAGACGTGGACTTTACGGCTGA
>JBMDWS010000393.1:0-18009 GCA_048594695.1 Truepera sp.
TTGCAAACCGTCGGCGTGCGCTTCCAAAACGTGACGATTCCCCAGGGTGCGCGCATCGAGAGCGCCTACTTTACGATCAAAGGGGGCGTTGCCGACACGGGCAGCGTGACGCTCAAGATCCAGGGCGAAGCGACGGATAACGCCCCGACCTTCAGCAGTAGCAAGAACAATATAAGCAGCCGCAGCAAAACAGCTGCCGCGATCACCTGGCAACCCAACGGCTGGGTCGCGGGTGGCTCGTATAAAACCGGCAACCTCGCCGGCTTGGTACAAGAAGTCGTCAGCCGCAGTGGCTGGCAGAGCGGCAACGCCCTGGCCCTGTTCATCAGTGGCAGTGCCGGCACAAGTGAACGCTCGGCGATCGCTTTTGGGGGCAGCGCCGCCAACGTCCCGGCGTTAGTAGTCACTTATAGTGGCGGCACGACCACCCCACCCACGACTCCGACCACCCCGCCCGGTGAACCTGTCACGATCACCCCACCGCCAACGCCACCGGCGGGCAGCACCACCATCAGCGCTAAGGTGGCCGCCACCAACGACGACATCGAAGAGCTAAGCAGCGGCACCATCTCGGCGGGCAAAGCCCTCGACTTCGCTCAGTCCGGGCAAAAGGTCGGCCTGCGCTTTGGCAACCTGGCCCTACCTCCCGGCGCGACCATCACCGCCGCCCACATCGCCCTGACCTCGCTCGTCGCCGACTCGGGCAGTGTGAATCTGACTTTTAGGGCGCAGGCTGCCGATACCGCTCCGAGCTTTAGCACCACGGCCAAGAACGTCAGCTCACGCCCACTCACCACGGCCTCGGCTGTATGGCAGCCGAGTGCCTGGAACCTGGGGCAGGTCTACTACACCGGCGACCTCAAGGCGGTCGTGCAGGAAGTGGTGTCGCGTCCGGGCTGGCAAAGTGGCAACGCCATCGCTTTTGTCGTGACCGGCAATACGACCAACAAGCGTTCGGCCTCGGCTTTCGACAAAGACGCCACCAACGTCCCGGTCCTGAGTGTTTCCTACACCCTGCCCGTGACCCCTGAACCCGAACCTGAAACGCCTACACCTGACCCCGAGCCCGAGCCTGAGACGCCGTCCAACCCTTCTGCCGAGCAGGCTCTATGGCTCAATCGATTGCGGAGTTCGCTGGATAGCGGGAAATATCAAGACGTAGGAGACAAAAACAATCTAGATCTATTGTATATTGCACGTGGCGGAAATACTTTTACTCTCGGAAGAGGGGGCAACATGCTTGCTAGTGCGTATGTGCTTGCCTACCGAGAAACTGGTGATCGCAAACTGATGGACTTCGTCAATGAGTTTATGGTCATTACTCAGTCTGGTGTGGCGGATCACGATGGGGACGGTTTCAGAGATATTCTATATAAGCAGGCCGGCGAGTATTATATGAAAGATACAATTCGCCTTGATGAGATGCTAAGTCATGGCACCCTCGCAGCGCTCACGCTTGCACTCAAGGACTCAGGCTATGGTGATACCGCATCTTGGTGGATAGACTATCTAAAAAATGATTTTGTGCCCAAGTGGGAAAAGCGTGGAGGAATCTTCCATGGCTTGACGCATCCGCGAGCGAATTACATTCGTTTCTACTACGCCATGTACAAGCTTACAGGTGACAGCTCCTTCCTAGATAAGGCGGAAACTGATGCTGTGCTTCTCAAACAGACTATCCGCAACGATGGCTGGTCTCATTGGGTTGGACAGACCAGCGGTTGCGCCCCTACGGTATACGCACCTCTTACAATCATCGCTATGGCTGACCTTGCGACCAATGGTAGTGAATTAATAGATGAAGGAACCATGCAGCGAGCAGCAGATGTTGTTGCCACAAAGATAATGACAGAAGACAATGGTACCTTGCTCGCAGGTAATTCATGTGGGATTGGTACATATGGCAGCTCAGCCTCTATTGCGAGTTTCTCCTTTACGCAAATGGCTGCTTGGGATTCCTCGGGTCGTATTGAAGCGATTTCCGAGCGTGTTTACAACGCTACTGAGCGTTATCGACTTGATGTTCCTGTTCGTACCCCCATCCCTGCTGCTCTTGCTTTCGTTAAGGGCCGCTAGTACCAAAAGAATTGTCGTTGTAGATGATTAGGACGAACGATGGCAATAAGTCACTATTGCCATCGTTCTAGAGTACAGCTGACACATGTACACTTAAACAACTGGAGTGGCCCAGCTTTGCTTTGATCGGATAAGTATGCATCACTGTGCCCGCACTGGTTTGGTCAAGTGAAAGGGTTTACGCGGTGACCGAACAACGGTGGCTCGAGTCACCCATGAAGCTCAATATCCCCGCCAGTATGGTTTTTGGGCTGGACTAGACTGTCCGGTAGAGCGCTCCAACCCTTAGGGAACGCTCTACCCCTTCGGTATAGACTTGCTGCTTTATAAACGCTGTGGTACGTCACAGCGCGAACCGGACAAATCTGCGATACTCGGGATTGCGGTATACCTTGGCCGGTTGCGCCGCAAGCCCAAAGCCCTGCAGGTGGGGACCTGCAGGGCTACCTTTTTTGAGATGATCTTGCAGGCAAGCCTGGGCTAGTACGTGCGTTCTTGCGGTAAACTGAAGTTGTCGCGTCATCAAGACGCTATGAAAGCGAGGCTTTTATGGTGAGTATCCAAACCCTGCTGATTATCACACTTACCGTTATCGGGTTCGGCTTGGTACCCCTGCTCGGCGCCATGTTTCCACAGGACTTCGACGACGACTGAGCCTAGTGCTCTTCCCACCTTCTCATGATGATCCGATAGCCGTCTGAACTCGAGACGACTTCGCCAGGGTCGCCCGGTTTTGCGCCGGGCGGCCCGTTGGGCGTCAGGACTTCGAACAGCCTGCCGGTTTTAAGCGAAACCCACTCTTGCCGCTCCGCTGTGACCCGTTTGCAGACGACCTGCATCCCGGTCGCGCGCTCCGAGTGGCGAGATGGGTCGGGTGAAAAAGGTGCCTTGTCCGGTGGCAAAGATTTTCTTGGTCCTGAGGGGTTGTGGGTACGGACAAGCCACAGGGAAGCTGCTACAACCAGCAAACCGACAATAAGTTCCCGAGTGAGAAAATAGGCAAGTGCGCCGAGTCCGAGCGCAATGAGTAGACCCTTTCGCATGTTCACGCTGCAAGGGCCGCTCGCAGACGGTCGAGGTCGCGGGCGTGGCCCGCTTCGTCGTCACCTGTGGGCGTCTCGAGCAGCATCGGCGTGTGGATAAAGCGCGCATCCTCGGCAAGCCGGACGAAGGCCTCCAGCCCCATCTCGCCTTCACCAAGGTTGGCGTGGCGGTCGCGGCGTGCGCCAACGGGGAAGACCGAATCGTTGAGGTGAAAGCAGCCCACCCGTGCCAGCCCGAAGGCTGCGTCGGCTTCCTCGAGGAGCGCCCGTAGGCCCGCTTTCGTTCGCAGGTCGTAGCCCGCAGCGAAAGCGTGGCAGGTATCGAGGCAGACGCCGAGCCGATCCCCAAAGGCGCTTCCCGCAACGATGGCTGAGAGCTCGGTAAGCGCGCTTCCCAGGGTCGTTCCCTGCCCGGCGGTGTTCTCGAGCCAGACCTGGGTATCGCAGTTCCCGATTTCGGCGAACACCATGTCGAGCGAGCGAACGACCCCGTCTAGCCCCGCCTCTACCCCCACACCCATGTGTGCACCTGGATGCAGCACCAGCCCCCGTACCCCAAGACGGTTGCAGCGCCCAAGTTCGTCTTTAAGCGCCGCCCGTGACTTGGTCAGGGTCTCCTCGTTCACTGCACAGAGGTTGATGAGGTAGGACGCGTGCGCCACTACGGGCGGAGCACCATACGCCTCTCTGGCTTTCTCGTAGGCTTCGATACGGTCATCGCTAAGCGCCTTGGCCTCCCAGCGGTTGGCGTTCTTGACGAAGATCTGCAGCGCCTCGCAGCCGATCTTCTGCCCGTTGGGAAAAGCGTTGTGTACCCCTCCGGCAACAGGGACGTGTGCGCCTAGCAGGGCCACTAGAACGCACCTCGCTCGTACTGTGGCGTCCAGAACGGTTTTTCCCCGAGTTCTGCGGCGGCCCGGTGCGGCCAGTACGGGTCGCGCAGCAGTTCACGCCCGAGCAAAACGACATCGGCCTGAGCGCTGCGCAGGATTGTGTCGGCTTGCGACGCGCTCGTAATAAGACCGACCGCGCCCGTAGCGACGCCTGCCTGGCGCTTGACCGCTTCGGCCAGCGGAACCTGGTACCCCGGCCCGGCAGGAATGGCGACGCCCGGTATAACGCCGCCCGACGAGCAGTCGATGAGGTCGACGCCCAGGCCGCGCAGGGTTTGGGCGAGGGCGACCGAGTCTTCGACTGTCCAGCCTTCGTCGTGCCAGTCGGTCGCCGAGAGACGCACGAAAAGGGGCAGATCGTCCGGCCAGACGGCCCGTACTGCCTCGGTGACCTCCAGAAGCAGCCGCGTGCGCCCGGCAAAGGACCCGCCGTAGGCGTCCGTGCGGGTGTTGCTCAGAGGCGAAAGGAAGCTGTGAAGCAGGTAGCCGTGTGCAGCGTGAATCTCCGCGACCTTGAAGCCCGCCTCGAGCGCCCGCGCTGCCCCGTCGGCAAATGCCTGCGTGACTTGAGCCAGTCCTGCTGCGTCGAGGGCGCTTGGGACCGGGAAAGTGTCGCTGAAAGGGGTGTCCGTCGGTCCCACGACCGCCCAGCCGCCCGCTGCTTCGGGAACGGCTCCCTTGCTTTCAGCCCAGGGGCGGTAGGTGCTTGCTTTTCGCCCGGCGTGTGCGAGCTGAATACCTGCCACTGCGCCGTAGGCCTCGACAAAGGCGGTCACGCGCCGCAGCGGTTCGATCTGTGCGTCGTTCCAGATGCCCAAGTCTTCCGGTGAGATTCGGCCGCGCGCCTCGACGGCCGCTGCCTCGGTGAGCACCAGCCCGGCTCCGCCGACAGCCCTCGAGCCCAGGTGCGTAAGATGCCAGTCGTTCGCCATGCCTTCCTCCGCCGAGTACTGACACATCGGCGACACGACGATGCGATTTCGGAGGGTCAGGGTGCGTAGGGTGATGGGTGTAAAGAGCGACGTCATACCGGGTTGTACCGCAAAATTCGGGCACCCTATAGTCGCGTGTGGTGAGGTACCCCAGTGAGAAAGAGGTGTTGGGAGACTATCCCTTGTATCCCCGCCGGGTATTGCTGTTACAATCGGTATGTCAATGATGGGCGACGCTTTTATCCTACCCCCGAGGCTTTTGTGAATACGCCCTTCGAACGTACCGCGCCGGATACGCCTTCCTTACCGCAAGAAGTTCAACCTATGAGGCGCTGGGGGAGCGCGATATTTACCCTGATTGCACTGATTGGCTCTTTTCACGCTCTGGTGATGCTCGGGGTCGAGGCTGGACGCCTCGTCTACACCAACCGCGAGGTCGTGCAGCTCGAGGCCGAGGTCGCGGCGCTAGAGGCAGAAACACGCGAACTTGCTGCCATCGTTGCGCACAAGGATGACCCTGTCTACCGCGAACAGCTGGCTCGGCAGCAAGGTTATATCGGCCCAGACGAGACACGCATCCTGACCCGTATGCCTTAGGAATTTCCCCCCATCTTCACGTAAGCTTTATGAAAACGTTTGCCAATCGTGCGCTGGCGCGAGATGTAGGCTCTGTTTTGTCCTGTAGAAGCCTTCACCCAATCTGCATACACGCTACCCGGGTTCTTAAACTTGTCTTTCTAGACTTACTCTCAGATGGCTCGACCATCCGGAAGGAGAAAGTCTATGAAACGTCATGCCCTTGCCGTCCTCGCGCTCTCGAGCACCCTGGGGTTGCCCGCAGCTGCGAGCGCCCAGAACGCGCTTTTTGCCGAGTCCAATGTCGTGGTCGACGTGACCTTTTACTCGGGCGAATCCATGAGCGATGCGACCAGCCTCAACGAGGTCCAGGTCAACAACAGTCCCTTTGGCGTCAAGATTCCCCATATCGAATCGGCGACCTACGCCGTTCTCGAGTTCGGTGGTCAGAGCTACACCTTCGAGCTCGCCGGGAGCGGCGTGACCAAGGAAGACGTCCAGCTGCTTGTCGATAAGGACGCCGACCAGACGATGACCCTGTCGGCCGTGCTGAGCGAGCTTAACGAGAATCCGGCTCTACTTGGGGAACTCTCGAGCTAGGGTCGAAAGATCAAAAGGCGGAGCGTGTGAGTAAACACGCCTCGCCCCCTTCATGTCTGGGCGCGTTACTCGCTCAGAATTCCTTCGATCTTGTCGAGCTGCTCCTGCGTCAGGGTCAGCTCTGCCGCGCCTAAATTGTCTTCCATTTGCGACACTTTTGTCGCCCCGGTAATGACGCTGCTGACGCCCGGTTGCCGCAGCACCCAGGCCAGTGCCAGTTGCGAGCGCGTTGCGCCCAGCTCGTCGGCTACTGCTTTCAGGTCCTTGACGCGCTGGGCGTTGGTGTCGGTCAGGTAGCGTTCGCTGAAGCCTGAATTCTTGCTGAACCGGCTATCTTCGGGCACACCGTCGTCATATTTGCCTGTCAGCATCCCCATGGCCAGCGGACTCCAGACCACCAGGCCAATACCTTTTCTGTCGGTGACAGGAAGAATCTCCTGTTCGACGCGTTCGCGGTGCAGCATCGAGTACTGCGGCTGCTCGGTCACAGGCGCGACGAGACCATTTTCGCGGGCGTAGGTGTGCGCTTCGGCAATTTGCGCGCCCGACCATTCGGAGGTGCCCCAGTAGTGGGCAAGGCCGCTCCGCACCACGTCCGAGAAGGCCTCGACGGTCTCCTCGAGCGGCGTTTCGGGGTCGTAGCGGTGGGCGAAATAGATATCCAGATAGTCCGTGCCCATGCGGTCGAGGGACATCTCGATGGATTCCAGAATGTGCTTGCGCGACAGCCCCCGGTCGTTGATGTTGTCCGACATGGGCCAGAACACCTTGCTCGAGAGCACGAGGTGATGGCGCGGGACGCCTGACCCGTTCAGGATTTCGCTCAGGAACTCTTCGCCTTTGCCCCGCTCGTACACATCGGCATTGTCGAAAAAGTTGACGCCGCCCTCTAAGGCCTTTTCGACGATCTCCTGAATGACTTGCTTATCCTGCACGCTGCCGCCGTAAGTGGTCCAGGCACCCAGTGAGATGCTGCTGACCTTAAGCCCGCTCTTGCCGAGTCTTCTGTACTGCATAGGTTAGCCTCCTGCGGCACCATAACGTCCTTGTAGGAGTGGCTACGTGTCGCACGCCACGCTCAAACGGGAAAATTTCATGGCATGATCTGCGCCTTTAGTGTGAAGTGGGTTTGCTGGACCTACTGGAGGCGTATATGGACCGCGATCAACCCATGACTTTTGGCGACTGGATGGTAACGATACTCATTATGGCGATCCCTCTGGTCAATCTCGTGGCTATTATCTACTGGGCAGCCTCGAGTGGGACCAACCTCAACAAGCAGAATTACGCCCGCGCGTCCATCGCCTGGTTCATCATCTGGGTAGTTATCGCTATTTTCCTGTCCCTCATCGGCGTGGCCTTGCCGGGTTTGTCGGGAACAGGTCTGGCAGGACCGGGAGCGGCGAACTAAAAGCGGGCGAACGCGGCAACAGCGGAGATATAACCCCAAGGGGCGTGGTTGTAAGGTTGGACCACGCCTCTCGATTTAGGGAGGTCCTTGAGCCGTCTCCGCGCCCTAAACTCGAGCCGGGGTTTCAGCCTCGAGCCAGTGTTGCATCAAGCCCTTGTAGTGCGCCGTAAAGCCTTCGTGCTCATGTGCCGGGAACGTGTCCTCGACCGTGCGGCGCAAGATAGCGTCAAATTCGTCGCTGCCGACGAGCTCCCACATGGCCTCGTCGAGTCCCCTTAGCTCCTTGGCTCGGAACGCTTCGAACTTTTCGGTCTCGAGGTAGCTATCGGCGAGCTTTTCGTAGGCGACGAGCTTCTCCTCATATGAGCGGTCGGTATCGGCGATCTTGAAGTAGTCTTCTAAGTTCATGGTGATGCGCGACGTGCGTTCGGTGACGCCACAGTAGACGCTCCAGGCCAGAAGCGACTTGATGGCCCACGGAAAGTAGTAGTGCAGACTCGTCAGGGCGATATCCGGACAGGCGTTGGCGAAGTCTATGGGCCAGAGTGTGCCGTTTTGCAGGAGCGCCTCGCAGGAGTTGAACTCCCAGCGAAACATGGCGTTGATGATCTTGGTGATCGCCCGCGCCTCGTGACCGGTTTTGGCGTCGAGAAAGTCGTGCTGGACCGAGTAGCGCCCGTGTAGGGGTTGCGACGGATCGTAGGAGAGGCTGATCACCTGCGGGCCGATTCCCAGGGAGCGCACGAACACCTCGAACTCGATCCCTTTTTGCAGGTGCATGATCATCGTGCCAGAGGCGTCGTAGCTTTCGCGCAGGTCGTTTTCGTTGCGGATGTAGGAGACGCCGCGCCAGCCGCCTCCGTCGAAGGGCTTCATGAACATGGGGTAGCCTACTTCGGCAGCGATGGTGGGCAGGTCGAAAAAGTCGTGATAGCGCGCCGCCGTACGGCGAAACTTTTCGGTGTTCGGACCCTCTTTGGGCGGGATCAGCCAGGTCTCGGGGATGTGCAGGCCGAGCCTGATCATGGCGCAGTAGGCCGTGTGTTTTTCCATGCTCTGAAACGTAAAAGGGTTGTTCAGCAAGTAGGTGCCGTTGACCATCGCGGCTTTTTTGAGCCACTCGCGTGGGTTGGTGTGCCACCAGGCGAGACGGTCGATGACGAGGTCATAGGAGGTCGGCGCGTCGAGTTTGAAGGGGTGAATACGGACGCGCTCGAGCTCGAACTCATACGTTTTTCTACCCTTTTTGATGGGCGTCAGAAAGCGCCGCGCCAGCGCCTCGATAGCACTCGGCCAGTCGTTTTCGTCGCCGAGGAGCAGGCCCAGCTTCTTTTTGACGACGTTGTTTTTCGCGATGCGGGTCATAACAACCTCCAGATAGCCATCCGATGGGAATTGGGATGACACAGGATGATTCCGTGTTCAGGTTAGCGTATCTGGAGAAGCGGGTCTAAAGCTAGAGGTTGTGTAAGCGCCAAGACTCTGCCTGGGCGCTCGGCGTCAAGGCGCCAAACTCTGCTGAAGTGGTATCGACGATCCCCGCGTTCGACATTCCTCCATCCCCCAACTGCAGGCCCTTGACATTCACCTTGAAGGGTAAAACTTTCTACTTGAGCGCCCGGTTCAGATGATGCGAAAACTGCTTTTGCCACCAGTACCAGTGATGTTCGGCATCGTGTCCCCAGATATCGCGCTCGTGCGGGATACTCTTTTCCGCGAGCAGGTCGGCGAGTGCATTTGTGTCTCGCAGGCACTTGTCCTCCCACGCCCCCTGACCGCAAACCAGGATCAGGTGCGCGTTTTGCCGTACGAAGGCCAGGTGCGCGTCCTCGAAGCCCCGCACGTAGGCAAGCGGGTTGTTGTAGTAAACGTCTTGCGAGCGGGTCGGCCCAGTGACCGTGGTGATATCGTAGCGACCGCTGAGGCAGAGCGCGTAGGGAAAAATATGCGGGTGCTTGAGCGCAAAGTTCGCGGCGTGGTACGCGCCCAGCGAGCAGCCTGTCAATGCGACGCTCAGCGTGGCGTCCCGGCAGTCCTCGCGAATCGCCGGAACGAGGTGGTGCAGGATGAAACTTTCATACGCTCCGTGGCGCATGGCCCGGTGGTGCGGGTCGACAGGTGCGAGCCAGCTCTCGTGGTCGAGGCTTTCCGGGCAGTACACCTTGAGTTTGCCCGCGTCGATGAGCGGCGCGACGGCCCCGATCATGCCGTTTTCTTCAAAGTCGAAAAACTTACCACCACCAGATGGGAAGGCGATAAGAGGCGCACCGTAGTGCCCGAACGCCAAAACCTGTACGTCGCGACCGATAGCCGGAGAAAAGATCTTTTCGTAGCGCCGTTTCATGAGCTAGCCTAGCGGGTTTCAGGGGGAAAAAGATAGCGCAGGACCAGCGGAAAACGCTCGGCCCAGGCGGCTTCGCTGTGGGTCGCACCGGGGAAGAGGTGATAGACGAATTCACGCCCCTCTTCGTAGCCCGCCTCAAGAAGCGCGTCCCTGGCGTGCAGCGTGACTACGCGGTTGTCATCAGAATCGCCCGCGCCCTCCCCGGAGTCGAGCCAGAGTCTCACATCCTGAACTTTTTGGCCCCGCAGGCGTTCGAGCATCTGCAACGCGCCTCCCCGTGTTTCGGTAATCCAGAACGAC
The DNA here is from genome assembly GCA_048594695.1 of Truepera sp. Taxonomy (GTDB): domain Bacteria; phylum Deinococcota; class Deinococci; order Deinococcales; family Trueperaceae; genus Truepera. The sequence continues at coordinate 10,176 of JBMDWS010000393.1, forward strand.
GCGGAGAGGATGCCGTGACTACGGGCGAACTCGGGGTGATCGAAGGCCAGATAGGCCGAAAACAGTCCACCCATCGAGGAACCGCAGGTTGCCCGGTTTTCGCGCCCCGGCAGGGTTCGGTAGGTTGCTGCAATGAAGCTGTCGATAGTGCGGTAATCCTTATAAAGCTTGTGAGCACGTCCGCGCACGTAGCTTTTGCGTCTCAGCCCGTAGCGCCAGCGCCCCTTATCCTGAAGGCGCAAACGGCTGTAAGGTGGCAGGTACTCCTCGAGCCGACGTTCCCCGCCGTGACCGATCCCGACAATAATGAGAGGGCGCAGCGTGCCCGACAGGATGAGCGCCGTCGCCGTGTCGTCGGCCCGCCATGTCCCGCTAAACGCGTCTCCGGCAAAGGCCCCGAAGCCGTTTTGCCCGTCTTGCAGGTAGAGAACCGGATAGGCTTCCTCGCTCTCGTCGTAGCCGGGCGGCAGGTAAACATAGAGCGGCCTCTCACCGAGCCGCCCAAAAAAGGGAATTTTGACGACGCGAGCTTCCGAGCAGGGGAGCACGTCCTGGGGTGTGGGCAGCATCCTTGCAGTCTACAGGCTGACTGGGGCACAGAATGGGTGATACTCACGCGTCGGTAATGCCGTACGTGAAACCGCGCTAAGGTGTGAGATCACGTACGCAGTGTTTCCGGGGGCGCAACAGGGACTGACTTCAAAAGAAAGAAGCCCGTTCTGAACGGGCTTCTTATAGTTGGTTGCGGGGACTGGATTTGAACCAATGACCTTCGGGTTATGAGCCCGACGAGCTACCAGACTGCTCCACCCCGCGTCGCAGCAAAAATAAGTGTAGCGCTTCGCGGCGGCGGCTGTCAAGTCTCCGTGAAGCGAGTCCCGGCTGATACACTTGGCAGCATGAAAGCGTTGATGATGTTCTATGGCTGAAGAGAAGCTCGAGGTCTGGCTTCGCGGACCCCTGACCGACGGCACGCCCCCTCTCCTGCAACCCGTCGCGCACGCGCTCCTGCAGGCGAGAGAAGAGGTTGCTGAGATCCTGGATGGGTTTCCGGACGCCGCGCTCGGTGAGCGGCCCGCAGGTGTCGCCTCGGTCGGTTTTCACCTGCAGCACCTGACGGGTGTGCTCGACCGCTTGACGACCTATGCTCGGGGGGAACGGCTCAGTGACGCGCAGCTCGCGGCTCTCGCGCTCGAGGGGCAGCCAAGAGTCGGCACCCAGGCTCTAAGGGCCGCGTTCGACGCACAGGTCGAGCGGACGCTCGCCTACCTGCGTACTGTCGACCCTGTAACCCTGACTGAGTCTCGGGGAGTCGGACGGGCGCAGCTTCCCTCGACGGTCCTCGGGCTCTTGGTCCACGCCGCCGAGCATACTCAGCGCCACGTCGGGCAACTTCTCGTGACCGCTCGAGTGGTGCAAGCTGGGGGCTAAAAAACTGTGCTAGGGGCCTATTTCTCGCTTTTATCTCTGCTAAAGTTACGAGGTACCAACCGTAAAACCAATCTAGCAGGAGGTCGGGTGCAATGAAAAGGGTGTTGGCATGAAGTGGGAAAATAGAGGCAAAAGCCGCAACGTCATCGATCAGCGCGGGAGTAGCGGCGGGGGCGGTTTCCGGGGTGGTGCCGGAATTCCGCTCAGCTTCGGGAGCCTGCTCGTCATCGTGGTGATCGGGCTGATTTTTGGTATCAATCCGTTGCAACTCATCAATATTATTGGCGGTTCCGGAACGACCACAACCCAGACGAGCGCACCGCCGGATACGCAGTCGCCCGAGGATCAGCAGCAAGTCGCTTTTGTTTCAGCGATTTTGGACGACAATGCTGCAACCTGGCAGACGATCTTTCGCGAGAACGACGTCGCCTTCGAGCCCGCGCAGCTCGTGCTCGTGCGGGACGGCGCGAACTCGGGGTGCGGTTTCGTGCCGGGTTCTGCGGGGCCGTTTTACTGCCCCCTCGACCAAAAGATCTACCTCGATTTTGCCTTCTACGAGGTCATGAATCAGCGCTTCGGCGCGCAAGGGGACGCGGTTCAGGCGTACATCATCGCGCATGAGTACGGTCACCATGTTCAGAACCTGCTCGGCACTGCCGACGACGTGCGTCAACGGCAGCAGCAAAACCCTGCACAGGCCAATCGCCTCTCGGTCGCGCTCGAGCTGCAGGCAGACTGTTACGCGGGCATCTGGGGCTCGGACACCTCGAACGCGCGCGTGCAGGAGATGAATCAGCAGGACTTTCAGGAAGCTATTGGTGCAGCCTCTGCCATTGGGGACGACAACATCCAGCGACAGACAACGGGGCAAGTCAACCCCGAAGGCTTTACGCACGGTACATCGGCGCAGCGCAGCGAGTGGTTCCGTCGCGGTTTCGAGAGTGGTAACCCCAGCCAGTGCGACACCTTTGCGCAAGGCTAGAAGGTTAGGAAGTCGGCTGGGCGACCCTTAAACCCAGAGGATTGCGTACAAACACAAAAACGAGCGGCCCTGGGGCCGCTCGTTTTTGTGTCCTGAAAGCTGCGCGCTTAGGCGCGTGCGTCTTTGGGGGAGCCGGCTACAGCGCCGAGCATCGAGACAACAGCACCAACGGCGAGTACCGCGAAGAGATAAAAGGCTGTCTGGCCAGCGATGCTGGAGACTTCCTCGGTGGTTTCGACGGCCTGCTGAGCGGTCTGTTCGGCCTCCTGGGTGAGCCTCTGGACCTGCTGGTCGACTTCGGCTTCACTCAGATCCGAGTTGTTGGCGAGAAAATCCTTATACTGTTCCTGTGCGTCTGTCGAGGTCAGGCTCTGGCCGTTCTCGAGGCGCGTGGTGATGATGTCGACAAGCTGCTGACCGGCCTGTTCGGGGTTGTTGACGCCCGCTTCGGTCAGGTACTGGTTGACCCGGTCTTGGACATTTTCAACCGTGATGCCCTGGCTTTGCGCAGTCTGGGCGGCTTCGGGTGCGACGCTCGTGACGCCCTGGGCGACGCTCGAGAAGGTGTTGCCGACGAGTCCTGCTGCCCCGCCGACGATCCGTCCGAGGGCGGTGCTTAGGAGCAGAATGGTGCCGATGGTCAGAACGCTCCAGGTCAAGATACCGTGAACGGCAGCCGTACCCCGCCGTGAAGAGCCGACCATGCGTGCAGTGACGAACCCGCCGACAAAGAGCGCGATGACGTTGATCGCGATAAGGCCGATCACGCTGCCGGTACCGAATCCGGCGAGTGGGTCGCTGCTGCTCGCCGGATCGAAGTTGACAAGACCGATTCCAGCCAGAAGAAGGTTCAGTAGCAATGTGACCATCAGTGCGACGAGAGCGCCAGCAAAGACGGCTCCCCAGGCAGCGTGGCGCACGGGACGTTGATCGGGTGTTACGAAGATGCGTTCTCTAGACATGAAGTCCTCCAGAAATAGGTGAAATTAGGGCGGGGTGTATAGGAAATTGCCTAGTCGACCTCCTCTAAATGATGCCTCGAGCGTAGCAGGGTCCACGCCAGCCCGGCTCCGAGCAGTGTCAGGAGTGGACTGCGGCTCGAAACGGCGCGCCATGCACTGCGCCTTTGCCCGAGCGCATGAATGGCAGGATTCTGGCTGCTCTGAAAGTGCGCTTGCGCTTCTTCGGCGAGACCCGCCGGAGTCAGCTTGCTGCGCAAAGCCGAAACATCCTCACTGAGGCGCAGGCGCGTTCCTGCGAGGTCGGCCTCGAGCCTCCCGACACGTGTAAGCTTGATCTCTTCAGAAGCCATACTCCCGCCCTTCGCTGGCACGCTTTTGCCGCAGCCTGGGAAGCAGGTACCCGGTCGAGACACCTGCAAGGACCGCACCCCCGATGATAAGGACGCCGTGACGTTTGAAAAGGCGACGCAGATCCTCAAGGAGTTCCTGAGGGCTCTGTCTTTCGAGGTAGAGCCCGGCGGCCTCGAGTTCGTCGGCGAGCACGTCGCTCAGGCGGGCTAGACGCAGCAACTCGTCATCGTAGAGCTGGTCGCTTCCGCACCTGACCGCTCGAGCAAGACCAGCTACTTGCAGGGCGAGCTGACTGCGGCTCTCCGAAGCGGCAGCTTCTGCCTCTTCGCGCAAGCGTGCAGCGACTTGCTGTGCCCCCCTGACGACGAGCGTGGGCTTGGCTCGGCTCATGGTTACCCTTTCGGCTCCGGCTGTGGCAGTACGCTCGAAGCGTGTCAAGCACCTTTAATTATTGATGTGTGGAGGGGTAATACCGTAGTTGAGCCTACCGTATAGAAAGTCACAGTCCTGATGCGGGCTTTTGCAGCGTGTTGGGCTCGAGACCAAAACGTCGTGTCCTGACGCATGACGGTCTCAGCGCCCGGTAGCATGGAGACATGCCGAGGAAGAGCAAAAAACGCGCCCGTCAGGCCAAAAGGCGAGCTGAGCGGCGTGAGGTAAAACGTCCGGACACGCCGCAGCCCACCTCCGCCGAGCAGCTTCTGGGGCGCATTCGCCGCGAAGCCCGTGTGCGCCACGAGGCGCACGCCCGGCAAGAGCAGGAGCGTGAGGCCAACCGCTTGCGCCGCGAGCAGCGGGACAGGGCGCGGGGCCACCGTTGATCACGCTTCTGCCGCTGCTCGAGACCTGGCACCTGCATTACCCGGCCTACAACGCCGAGAGCATCCTCGAGTTGACGCGCCTGAGCCGCCCGGATGTGATCGTGTTGGGGCCGCTGCCGCCCTCTGCTCTCGCCTCCCCCTCGTGGCAGGCAACCCGCGAAATCGTCTTGCCTCTTAGCATCGTCCCCTGGGCTGAGCGCCAGGGGATTCGGCTCGAGACCGGTATGCCGGTAAGTCCCGACCCGGAGGCCGAAGCAGACTTTCGCCGCTACGCCCAGCAGTACCCGCAATTCCAGAACCTCCTGCGTGAGGTCGACGGCCATCTCTCGCCGCTGACCGATCTGCTGCCTCAGCCACTCACGCTCTCTCGCATCTGGCAGGAGGTCGTGCCCTGCGTCGCGGCCTATCAGGGGGCGAGGGCGGCGGCCTTTGATGACGGGCCAGGGACAGACTGGTTGCAGGTACGCGTGACGGCGCTGCTCGAGCAGATTCGGGCACTGCCTGAGGCGAACGTCACGGTGCTGGCGAGCGTCGAGCAGCTGCCCCTGCTTCAGGCGCTGCTGCCGGGTGAGACGCTTGAGCTTCCTCAAGACGCACCTACGACCGAAGCGACGCGCCAGCGGGCGCTTCTAGACGTCGCCTTTAGGGGCGACGCCGCCGATCCGGAGCGCCTGCTGCCCCTCTTGCGCGAACTTGAGTGTGCCGAGGCCCGCTACCATGAGGCGAATCTGCTGCTCGCGCACGGGCACATCGTGGAGGCGCTAGAGACGCTCGAGGCCGCTGCCCAAGGCGACTTCAGCGCGCCCTATTACTTGCCGGGTTACTTGCTCGCGCGGCTTGGTCAGGTTCGTGACCTCGTGGGTGAGCGGGACAGCGCACGGCGCGCCTACCGGGGCGTGCTGGCTCTCGACTGGGTGCCCGCAGAGGCTTTGGCAGCGGCGCAGGCAGGGCTCGAGACACCCTTCGAGGGGCTCTACAGCGAATGAACCCACTGACCCCGACCACGCAGCTCCGGGCCTACAAGCGCGAGTTCGGGCACTCCTACACGTTTGGCGCTTTCCCGACGCTCGAGCTGCTTACCCACAGGCCTGAACGTGCCCAGCGCGTCGTGGCGCACAGTAAGGGGGAGCGGAGTCCCGGTCTGGGGCGGATTCGGTCGCTCTGCCAGGAGCACGGTGTGCCCTTCGAGGTTAGCGACCGTGCAGTGGAGCGCCTGTCGCATAAAGGCAATATCTACGTGTTTGGCGTGTTCGCCAAGTACGACGCTCCGCTCTCTCCGGGGGCCAATCACCTACTTCTCGTCAACCCGTCGGACAACGGCAATCTCGGCACCATCGCCCGCACGCTGCTGGGGTTCGGTTTTCGTGACCTTGCGCTCGTCACTCCGGCGGTCGACATCTTCAATCCCCACGTCGTGCGCGCTTCGATGGGCGCGACGTTTGCACTCAATGTTGCTTACTTCGACAGTCTGGACGCCTACCGAGAGCGTTTTTCACACACGCTCTACCCCTTTATGCTCGGGGCGGCGCAAAAGCTGGAAGACGTTGTATTTCGAACCCCTTACACGCTCGTCTTCGGGCCGGAGGGGGCCGGACTGCCGCCTGAAACGGCGGTGCTAGGGGAGAGTGTGATGATTCCGCAGAGTCCGCTGGTCGAGTCGCTGAACCTCGCTGTCGCTGTTTCTGTCGCGCTCTACGAGGCCCGGCGCGCCGCCAGGTAACGCTCGAGGGTATCCAGGTCCAGTTCCCACCACGTTTCGGCCATGCGCGGTCTGAAACCGAGCGCGTGATTGATGGCGAGCATGGGGCCGTTGCTGTCGGCGTTGCCTGTACGCACGTAAGCGACGCCCGGAAGTTCCGGCAGAACTCGAGCCAGCATGGCGGCCTTGAGCCATTTGCCGAGACCGTGACCCCGGTACGCCGATTGTACGCCCGTATCGCCCTGGTGGAGGACCGCCGGGTTGTTCGGGGTCCAGCTCGTTTCGGTGTAACCCGCGAGTGTCCCGCTTGAGCGCTCGCGCACATAGGCGACCCAGCGCCTGGTACCGATAGCAGCCTGATAGCGTTCGTATTCGCGCAACTGTTCCGGGCTGAGGGTAAAGTCCTCCATCTCGAGGTCGTCGCGTGGCGCGCTATTCATCACACCGATAAGTTCGGCAATGGCTGCGAGTTCGTTTTCAGGGAAAGGGCCTTCCCAAAAACCCAGCTCGAAAGTGTCTCTGGGCGCAGCGTCCTGCCAGCGCTCGAGGAGGGTAGGTTCCAGGTCCGTTAGGGCAAGCTGATTGGTGTGTACCGACATCCCGCGCTTGGCCCCGAGGCGCTCGGCAAATAGGCTACCTGCCGGGACTGCCTCGCCCGTTCCGAAAGAAAGAAGCCGCCGGTTTTCTGCACGGGCTGTCCCAAGAAGGGGACGCAAAAGCCGTGTTCCCAGCCCCTGACGACGGTAGGGCGCGGCGACATGGATCCCTGTAAAGGCGACGTGCACATTATCGCGAAGGGGCGCGTAGACGCCCGCGTTTGCACACACCTTATCGCCGTCCCAGATGAAAAAGGTCACGATCTTCCGGTCGCTGATCAGACCGAGGTTCTTATAGCGTTTGATGGTGTACGCCACATCGTGAGGGGCGTCTTCCGGCCAGCTTTCAGCCTGGAGGCTGTTGTGAAATGCGTTGATGGCAGCGTAGTCGCTGTCGCTAGCGGTAACCGGGTCGAATGACCGGGGTTCTAATGCCTTCATGGTGTCTCAAGTATAGACTAACCTTATTAAGAAAAGAAAAAGGCTGCCCCTTGGGGCAGCCTTTGGCATAGACGCGCGCTCGTTAGTTGGAGGTCTGGTTTTCTGTGGCCCAGTCGGCTCCAAGGCCGTTGGGGTGGGTATAGCCTTCACCCTGACCGACGTTGGCGGTTGCGTAGTCGAGCGATGCACTGCCAACCTGATCACCGGTAACGGGGGTGTTGTCCGGGGGCTGGGCACCTTCGATGGGGGCACTCTGAGCAGCAGCGACCTGTTCAGCGGTCCCGGTGGCAGCGTGAGCGTCGCCACCGTCTTCAGGCGCAGCGTTCTGGGCGTCGGCACTCTGCTCTTCGGCTTCCGGAGCAGGCGGACCTTCGACCGGAGCAGCCTGACCATCGTCGGCCCAGTCGGCGCCGATGCCGTTGGGGTGGGTGTAGCCCGTACCGGTACCAACACCGGCCGCGGCGTAGTCGAGCGAGGAGCTGCCGACCTGATCACCGGTAACAGGGGTGTTGTCTGGTGGCTGGGCACCTTCGATGGGACCACTCTGAGCG
>JBMDWS010000394.1:0-3491 GCA_048594695.1 Truepera sp.
GATGCCCAAGCGCTCGAGCCTGACCGGCAGTCCCCTGTCTGCCAGAAATTCGGCCACGGCGGAACCGAAGCCCCCACTCAGCACGTGATCTTCTGCGGTAATCAGAACGTCGGCCTGCACAGCGAGCTGCGCCAGAAGCGCTTCATCGAGCGGCTTGACGAAGCGGGCGTTGACCACACCGACCTCCGGTGAGCCCGCCGCCGCCTGGAGCGCATACGGCAGGGTCGGACCGAGCGCCAGAATGTAGGCGCGCGTGCCCGACTTGAGGATTTCCCACGAGCCCCACTCAAGGGTCGGCCAACGTTCGACAGGTTCGGTTTTCGTATCGGGCAAGGCTCCCCTGGGCCAGCGAATCGCCTTGGGGCCACCGAGCTTGAGGGCTGCCTTGAACATGGCGCGCATCTCCTCGGCGTCTTTAGGCATGGCGATAGACATATTCGGCAGCGCCCGCAGGTAGGCAAGGTCGTAAACCCCCTGGTGCGTCGCCCCGTCGCCTCCCACGAGCCCAGCCCGGTCGATGGCGAAAATGACGTCTAAATTCTCGATACACACGTCGTGAACGACCTGATCGAAGCCGCGCTGCAAAAAGGTACTGTAGATCGCCACGATGGGTTTCTCACCGCGCAGCGCTAAGCCCGCCGCCGTCGTCACCGCCACGTCCTCTGCGATGCCCACGTCGAGATAGCGCTTCGGGTGGCGCTTCGAGTACGCGACGAGGCCGCTGCCCTCGCGCATGGCCGGGGTGATCACCCAGACGCGGTCGTCGGCGCTGGCAAGAGCGCTCGCCGCGTCGCCAAAGGCGCTCGACCAGGTGTAGCCCTTGGCAACTGCCACGGGGTTGTCCGGGTCGAAGTTCGAAGGGCTATGCCAGTAGATCGAATCGGTCTCGGCAATTTTATAGCCCCGGCCTTTTTGCGTGACGATGTGCAGAAGCGTAGGGCCGTCTAGCTGCTGCACGTGATCGAGATAGTAGAGCAGCTGATCGATGTCGTGCCCATCGATGGGACCGACGTAGCGCACGCCCATCGCGTGAAAGGGGTTGCTCGAGGCCGGGTCGAAAAATCGCCGGGCCGCGCTCTTGGTGCGGCTGCCTAGTTCGACGAGCGGCTTCCAGATACGCGAGAGTGTCTCCTTGCTCTGCGCCTCGGCCTTATGTAGCCAAGGTTTGACCTGAAGCGTCCGCATAAAGGTATTGAGCGCCCCGACGTTTTCGCTGATCGACATCTCGTTGTCATTTAGGACGATCGTCATCTTGGGCTTGACGTGCCCGATCTGGTTTAAAGCCGCGAGCGCCATGCCGCCGGTCAGCGAGCCATCGCCGATTACCGCCAAGACGCTGTAATCCTCACCCGTTTTTTCCCGCTGCGCGTCTCGGGCGAGCGCCATGCCAAAGGCCGCCGCCAGGCTTGTCGAGGCGTGCCCGACGGTCAGCGCGTCGTGGACCGACTCCGACGAGGTGGTAAAACCAGCCAGGCCTCCGGCTCTACGAATGGTGTCGATGCGGTCCCTGCGTCCGGTCAGGATCTTGTGACCGTAGGTTTGATGGCCCACGTCCCAGACGATCCGGTCATGGGCGCTGTCGTAGAGGTAGTGGAGCGCGACGGTGAGTTCTACAGCCCCCAGACTCGAGGCCAGATGCCCACCCCCCAAAGAGCACACCCGGATGATCTCGCTTCGCAGCTCAGAGGCCAGCAGGTGCAGATCTTCTCGAGAGAGCGCCGACACGTCATCCGTCGAATGGACACGCTCAAGGATCCCCATGCTTCCCTCCCCTACCGGACCATGAACAATACGGAGACGACGCAACATTAGACATGCGTCAGTCTATCAAGTGAGTGAGGCACAACTCAGTATACCGTAGCGAAATTCTGGCAACTTTGGGCTTTTGGCGTCTGTCTACAGAAGTTAGGCAGTGCCTTTGCCATAGTGGACCTATGACAGGCCCTGCCCCTCACCAGCGCTTTTTCGTCGGCAGCTACACGCAGACTGCGCCCACCCCGCACCCTCAGGGCGTCAGCGTGTGCACACTCGAGCCCCGGAGCGGCGCAATGCGGGTGCTGGAAACCCGTCCGGAAGCCGTGAACCCGTCTTACCTCGCACGATTTGGCGCGCATCTCTTCGCCGTCGAGGAAAACCCTGTCGAGGGAAATCGTGCCGACCAGAAGCCTGCTGTCGCGATCTTCGATCTGGCGCCGGACGGTAGTCCGACCTTCCGGGGCCGCGTCCCGGTACCCGGTGACGCACCCTGTCACCTGAGCGTTGATCCGAGCGGACGGCTGGTGCCTGTCGCTTGCTACGGCTCGGGCACTGTCGTGCTCTACACCGCAGCGGAGGGTGCACTCACCCAAGCAGACACATATCAGCACCAGGACACGTCCGTCCCACCCCGCGCGCCCCATGCTCACCAGGCTCTGTTCGGGCCGGACGGCGTCACTCTTTTTGTCACCGATCTTGGCCTGGACGAAATTCGCGCCTACCGCGTTCAGTCCGGGACACTCGAGCCGCAGCACGTCACCCGGCTCGCATCGGGGTCGGGGCCGCGTCACCTCGCCTTTCATCCATCGGGCCGTTACGCTTTCGCCCTCGGTGAACTCGACTCGAGTCTCACACTTCTGGAGCACAAGCAGGGTCGGCTCGAGCCCCTCGAGCGCGCACACCTCCTGCCGGGACCAAGCGGACAGAACGCAGCGGCAGCCGTGCGCGTCGCCCCTTCGGGACGCTTTGTCTACGCCTCGAACCGCGATCTGAACGCAAGCGGCAACGACGGGATCGCTGTCTTTTACTTCGATGAGGGCGCGAGAACGCTGACCCGTACAGGATTTTTCCCGAGTGGCGGACATCTGCCGCGTGATATGGCGCTGACCCCGACTGGCAACATGCTCGTTGTCGCGCATCAGGGCAGCCACACCCTCACGAGCTTCTGGGTCGATGAAGTGAGCGGTGACCTGACAGCAACCGGTGAAGCGCTCACGCTGCACCAGCCGGTGTGTGTCCTGATGGACTAAAAGCGGGTCAGACTCCAGCCTCAGGGAGCCTGTCCAGCAGAGTTCGGTAGCGGCACATTCGTTTCGACCAGATACATGTCGTTCTCGGTTCGTACCTCGCCGACAAAAGGCTGGAACCATAGTTCCTGGCGCAGCGTATCCTCGACCTGTCCGGTGTCAGCAAACGAGGTGCTCTCGAACGAAACGACGAAAACATCGAAACGCCCCGCCATGGTCTCAACCGTTCGGCGGTCCACGACCGTATAGCGGTACTCGAGCCGCAGCACCTGCTCCCGCCCGGCATCGGTAAAGTCGATGGTCGCCGTCGAACTACCCCCCCAGCTCGAGCCCACCCGCAGCGTGCCAGCCCGGGGCCACTCGCGCACGCCCGGGCTCAGGGTCGTCACGTAACCGGGGCCGCTCTCCCGCATGAGGTAGACGCCGTCGTCTCGGTAGTCACGAAACGAACGTGTCTCGAGGCCGCGTCCCGTCATGCGCCAGGCTGTC
>JBMDWS010000395.1:0-1899 GCA_048594695.1 Truepera sp.
TCTCCAGCGTAAGGCTAGAAGGCGCGCACGACAGGCGTCCGCTTTACGTTTGCTCAGACTGCCCCTTCCTGGACTGCCCCTTCTTAGACTGTCCCTGTCGCGGTGATCTCGTCGACTTCGGCGAGTTCGTCCGCACTGAGCGTCCAGGAGGCGGCCTGCGCGTTCGCTTCGATCTGCTCGGGCTTGGTGGCTCCGGCGATTACACTGGAAACTTCCTTCTTGGCGAGGAGCCAGGAGAAGGCCAGCTCGAGAAGTGTGCGATCACGCACTTCGGCAAAGGCGCGCAGCGCCTCGACGGTTTTGAGGTTGGCTTCGTTGTAGTACTTGTCGCTGTCGCCGCGCCCAGCGAGGCGCGTGCCCTCAGGAGCCTTTTCCCCGGCACGGTACTTGCCCGTCAGGAGGCCGTTGGCGAGCGGGAAGTAAGGCAGCAGCCCAAGACCCTCCTCACGGATGGTCGGCAGGAGCGTCGTTTCCAGCTCACGCACCAAGAGGCTGTATTCGTCCTGGCTCGAGACAAACCCCGGCACACCCAGGCGCTCGGCGGTGCGTTGCGCTTCCTTGAGGCCATCCGAGGAAAAGTTCGAGAGGCCGACGTAGCGCACGAGCCCTTCACCCACGAGTTCGGCAAGGGTGCCCAGCGTATCCTCGATGGGCGTTTCGGGATCGGGCGCGTGAATCTGATAGAGGTCCAGATAATCGGTGCGCAGCCGCCTGAGGCTCCCCTCGATGGCCTTACGGATATACGCCGGGGACGCGCCCTGCTCTGTCCCGTCGTCGCTCATCTTCATACCGAACTTGCTCGCCAAGACGATGTTCTGCCGCTCTTTGCCGAGGATCTGCCCGAGCTGCGTTTCACTCCCGCCCCGGTTACCATAGATGTCGGCGGTATCGAAAAAATTCACCCCGACGTCGAACGCTTGATGCACGACGGCCTTGGTCGCCGCAAGCTCGAGTCTGCCCCCAAAGTTGTTGCAGCCCAGACCTACGACCGAAACCTGCAAATCTGATTGACCTAGTCTTCTGGTTTCCATCTCTGTATCGTTTCGCAAAGCCGCGCCTCGCAATGTAGGGCGACTTACACCCATATCCCAGTGTAATTCTCCCTTACAATGCCTTTGGACGGTGGTTACGGCATGTAACCACACCTTTGAAAGGGGAAAGACCTGTGGACTGGTTAGGCTGGATCTCTGACCCGCAAGCCTGGATTGCCCTCCTGACGCTTTTGGCGCTCGAGGTCGTTCTAGGTATCGACAACATCGTTTTTATCTCGATTCTGGCGGGAAAACTGCCTGAAAACCAGCGCCAGCGGGCCATCTATACGGGCCTCGTCCTGGCAATGGTCACGCGGGTAGCGCTGCTCTTTTCGATCTCGTGGCTCGTCGGCCTGACTGCGCCGCTCTTTTCGGTTTTCGGCCTCGACATCTCCGGACGCGACCTGATCCTGCTTATCGGCGGCCTCTTCCTGATCTATAAGGCCGTCACCGAGATTCACGACAAGCTCGAGGGCGAAGAGGGTCATGAGAGTGGCAAGGTCGCCGCGTCGTTCGGGGCCATCATCGCGCAGATTTTGCTGCTCGATATCGTCTTTTCGCTCGACTCAGTCATCACCGCCGTCGGCATGGCCGACGACATCGCGGTCATGGTCATCGCGGTCATCATCGCCATCGTCATCATGCTGGCCGCCGCCAACCCCATCGTCCGGTTCGTCGAACGTCACCCGACCGTCAAGATGCTGGCGCTCTCGTTTCTCATCCTGATCGGCGTCTCGCTCGTCGCCGAGGGGCTGCACCAGCATATTCCCAAGGGCTACATCTACTTCTCGATGGCGTTCGCCGTCATGGTCGAGTTCCTCAACCTGAGGCTGAAGGGCAGTAAGCCGGTGGAACTCAAACATGTCTA
>JBMDWS010000396.1:0-3716 GCA_048594695.1 Truepera sp.
CTCCTGCTCTACTGCCGCCGCGTGGCTGGGGTAGTGGGGCTCCTCATTGCGCCCGTGGCTGGCTACCGGGGTGGGCCTGAAACCTTGGAAAGCGCCCTGGCGCTCGGTGAAGCGATGCAGCTCACCAACATTTTGCGCGACGTAGGCGAGGATCTGCGGCTCGGGCGCTGCTACCTGCCGCGTTCCCTGATGGACGCGCACGGCGTCACCCGCGACGACTTGGTGGCGGGCCGCATCACACCGGCGTACATCGGGCTGCTCGAAGAGCTCGCCAAATACGCGGCAGCCCGTTACCGACAGGGTTGGGAGGGCATCCCCCGGCTGCATGGGGTTGCCTCGACTGCGGTCGGGGTGGCGGCTCTCAATTATGAGGCGATCCTGGATAAATTGCGGCAAAACGGCTACGACAACCTGACACGGCGCGCCTACCTGCGTCCGGTTGAACGTCTGGCCCTTATTCCCAGAGCCGTTTTCAGTGTCTACAGCATCTAGTCTTCAACCAGCGTCCGGTCTTTAAACCTGAACCCGTTACCGTAGACAATGATTTCGACCGCACCCTCGACGACCTTGGGATTGGCGATGCGAACACCGAGCACACCGTCGTAGCCGTGCTCCTTAGCCTTGGCCTCGAGCCTCACGAGGGCGCTTCCAAGCGCCCGTTCGGTCAGTGCTTCGTAGTGCTTCATCTCGCCCCCAACGAGGTTGCGGATGTTTTCGCGGATGTCCTTGACGACGTTGGCGGCGCTGACGGTGCAAACTGTAAGAAGCTCGCCGAGTTCGACCTCACGGTTCAGAGTTTCGGAGGTGTAGAGCATTTAGGAGTGTTTGCGTCCCGGAATTAGCCTTGCGAACCGATTGATAAGCACCAGCACGGCAATGAAGGCTATGAGTAGAAAAAAACTCACCAGCAAGATGCTACCAATGTCATATTTTGCTGTGAATAGACGATTACTTACTTCACCACGAAATATTATAGACAAATCTCTATTCATTGACCAGAAATAATCCCAACCCAACAAGCCGATTTCCGGCTCATCACCAAGAAAAGTCACAGCGGCTTCAGGATTGCGGCTGTTTACGATGGCTGTTCTTATTGGATCTGGCTCAAACTTTTCTAGCCTCGAGGGGCGCTCGATAAGCCGGACGACGAGGGCGCTGAAGGCCTCTTGGGGGAGCGCGTCGGCGTACTGGGCCACGGTTCCCAGTTTGGCGGTCCCGAGTTCATCAGCGAGCGCGTTCAGGCTTGCCGTCGGAAGGTCTTGCACGAGCGTGTCCATGGCCCCCGTCGAGAGCGCCGCGACGTCGGCAATCGTCGCAGCATTGTCTGTTTCCAGCAAGCGCCCCAGCGTTGCTTGCGAAAAATCCTCGGGCGACTTGTAGCGGTAGATCTCGTTATCTACAACGTCGTCTAGCCGCGTTCCGGCGAGGTCGGCCCAGGCCAGCACGGTCGGGATAGAGGCAGAGGTCTCGAGAATCTCGAGGCTGCTTTCGGGCAGCTCGACAACCCGGCGGAGTTCACCCTTTTGGGTGGCCTCGAGGACAGCCGCTTCAGGAACTGTCCCAACGACCCTGGCAAGTTTGTGAAGGTCGATGTCGGGCGTTTTGCCCAGCTCTTGCCGAAACACTGCGCTTTGTTCAGCCAGGTCTAAAACCCGCCCAAAATTCTGGGTGAACGTCTGCCACTGGGAGAAGATTTTGTTTGCGATGCCCGCTGAAATCTCACTGCTGACTGCAGGTATGTCCTCGCGTAAGGCTCCCGCAATCTCCTGCTGGATTCGGGCCTGGGTTTCGTCACCTGCGAGCTGTCTGCGAATCGTCGGGAAGGGTCCTCTAAAGGCGGCATTACCCACGTCCCAGACGATCATGCCACCGCCGACGATCCAGCCCACGACGGGGATGACCGAGGAACCCGCCCGCCCGAGAATGCGGGTGGCGATGTTCCCGGCAACACGGCGCGAAATCTGGGCGCTGAGGCGCTGGGCGACGGCTCGAGCGATATAACCGCCCGCGATGGTCACGACGCCGGCTCCGCTACCTCGCATTACAGGGTTGCTGGGGCGAAAGCTCCCTGTGAGAGACTTTGTTCCCGCCTCTTCGATACTTGACCGAATCTCTCCCTCATAGGCTGCGGATACAGCGTCGCCGTAGGCATTGCCCAGATAGGTCTGAATACATTCGGTCGCCGACGTCGCGCTGCGCGCAGCAACAGAGGAGAAGCTATTCGTGAAATCAGTTGCCACTTCGCTTGCAAGGGTTTCCATGCGAGTACGAAAAACATCGGCATTGAAGGCGCGGTTGGCGACCTGTTCGGCAAGCTCGGTGGCCTGGGCAGGGGAGAAGCTCGAGTTAAAGCGGCGCCAGTAGCCCGTTTCCTGTTGCACGCTGTCTGCGGCCCTATCGACCTCGGTCTGCAGCAGGTCGGGCATACCCAGCTCGAGCCACTTGTTCTCGACCATCCGGGGCAGGTCCACTGCGCCGAGTTCGGCGTCGAAAAACTGCCTTGTCACGGTGCGCAACTCGCTTCTGATGTCGCTTTCATCCAGATTCAGGCAGCGCTCGAGGGCTTGAGAAGGTTGTGCGCCCACGAAGGAGCAAACCAGAAGCAAAAGGGTAGCGACGCAACCGCCGACTCGTTGCTGTCTGTTCACTGGGTGAGTTTAGCATCTGGGCCCGAGCAAATATAAAGAAACCTGCGGCCCGAATAGGAGCCGCAGGTTGGTGATAAAGCCCTACTTACCTAGGGCGAAGACCATCATTGCCGGGAGGTTATAGATTCTTGGGGACTCACTGCGGTTCTTTTCCGTCGCAGCGTAGGCGCGTTCGGTGGTGAGGCGCAGCTTGCCTGAGTCGTCCCAGCGGGCAAGCTGCGAATAGGGGTAGGACACGAAGTACCAGAGGCCGCCATAGGTTGAATCACCGCAAATGTTACCTCCAAGAACGTCGCCATCTGTCGACTTGACGACATTACGTGCGACGGCGCTGGCCATGCGCTTCATGGTGCTGTCACTTACAAGTCCGCTGCCATTAGTCGCTAAATCGGCAAACGCTTGTCCTGTGATGATGGTATATACCGTCGGTTGGCAGCCCGTGGTCCTTCCTGCGACATGATCCCAGGTTCCATCAGTGCGAATCGTGCTGTTGGCCACAGCCGCTAGACGTCTGGCTTCACCAAGATAAGCAGCGTCGCCCGTTAGCTTGTACATATAGTAGTGATAGCGAATAAACTGCGAGGTCGGGTGCATCAGAAAGTGATGAAGAAAGGGGAAGCCACTAGCCTTTTTGTTGCGCGTGCGCCACTTGGCTTCGAAGTCGTTTTTCAGGTAGTCCGTCCAGAATGCCACACTGCTACTGAAGCCCGCCTGTTTGAGGGCGTAAGCAGCACTTGCCACCATCGAATGCGTCAGCATTTCATCCATGGCCGCGTTATCGGTCATGTAAAGCTCGGGTGCTTTGGCATCATAGTGCTTCTCTCGCCAGTTCGGGTAGCCGTCGCCGTTGGTGTCGATAAGGGTGCCCTTAGCGATATTCATGACTTTCTCGAGCTGCACCATGAGGGCTCTGTCGCCCGTTTCCCGGTAAGCCAGAATCAGGGAGGTCACGTAAAAATTCATCATGCGTCCGTAGATGAATATGTCACCTGAAGCAGCCTGAGTCAGCGGATTCATCCAGCCGTTATGCTGGTCATACTTAGGGTTGGTGATCGTCATTTTGAGACG
>JBMDWS010000397.1:0-1905 GCA_048594695.1 Truepera sp.
GTGGGCCTGGGGACCCAACGACCAGGGGCAGATCGGCAACGGCTACACCGGCTCGCCGACCAACGTCCCCGTTCAGACGGTGCTGCCCGCGGGCATTCCGGTGACTGCCATCGGCGGTAGCATGGGCGGCCTCCTTGCCGCTCGAGTCCTAGCTGACTACTATCGCGAGGTTACCGTAGTCGAGCGCGACAGCTTTCCGGACACGCCAGATCACCGTGCAGGTGTTCCCCAGTCTCGTCACGCTCATGGTTTCCTTGCCAAGGGCCAAGAGATAGCTGATGAACTCTTTCCCGGCATCATCGACGAGCTGCTCGGGCGCGGGGCCGAAGGTGTCGGCAGGGTCTTAATGGTCACGCCTCAGGGGCCGCTGGTGCCGCCGACTTTCGACGGGCCAGGAGCCTTCGCTAGCCGCACCCTACTCGAGTGGAGCATCCGCCAACGGCTCGGCGCGCTGCCGAACATCACGCTTATGAGCGAAACAGACGTGCTCGGCTTCACCGCCTCAGAGGACAAGCAATCCGTCACTGGGGTGACGCTCCAGAAGCGCGGGAGCAGCGACTCGCATGATCTGACAGCCGATCTCGTCGTGGACGCTAGCGGGCGTCACTCAAAGGTCGTCGGTTGGCTTACGGCGCTGGGCTCCGACGCGCCCGAACGGGCGGAGATCAGCTCCGAACTCGGTTACGCTTCGCGCTTTTACCGCAAGCCGAAAAATGCTTCGCGTGACTGGGACGCGCTGATCGTCAACGGGCGCGCCCCTCACTCCCCCGGCGCGGGCGCGGTCATGCCTATAGAGGACGATCAGTGGCACGTGAGTCTAGGAGGCTTCGCAGGCCACTACCCGCCTACGGATGAAGAGGGTTTTTTAGCCTGGGCCAAACAAATGCCCGACTCCAGGTTGTACGAGGCGCTCAAGGAGGCGGAGCCGCTCAGTCCGATCCGGGCATACCGCACGCCCAAGAACCACCTCAATCATTTCGAGCGTCTTGCCCGGCGGCCCGCCAACCTAATCTTCATGGGCGACGCCGTATGCGCCTTCAACCCCATCTACGGCCAGGGCATGACCGTGGCCGCCCTTGAAGCCTTAGATCTAAGGGACGAGCTCGAGGCGCAGCGGTATCGCCCAACAAGAGACTTCGAGCGGCGGTTTCAGGCGCGTGTGGCGAGGACGGTGGCGGCCCCCTGGTCGATTGCCGTGGGTGAGGACCTACGCTGGGAGGGTGTCGAACTCACAGGCGGCAACTACCGGCCCAACCCGCTGATTCAGCGCTATACCGAGTTGTTGCTCACACAGGGGCGACATGACCCGGTCGCCAGCCGCGCGTTTCATCATGTGATCCACCTGCTCGCCCCGCCCCGCTCGATGGTCGCACCCAGACTCGTGTTGAGGGTCCTCTCGAACTCCTTGAAAGATGGAGCTAGAGCCCGTCGACGTCAGTCCCAATCCCACACGCTCGAGCAAAGCGAGGCGTAACGGCAACAAATACCAGGAACATGTGAACGACGAAGCACCACAAACCCGTGCGACAAAGCTAATTGTCGGGCGGTGCGGCGTTACCAGGTGTCGCCACCTGAGGGAGGCGGCCAGAGGTGAAGAAGCTGCCGCAGCAGCACCATCCGCCCAAGGTGGTAGGCGTTGTGCCCGGCGATGGTCTCGATATGCCCCCGCACCGTCTCGTCACCTAGGCGCTTGTCTAGCTTGCGTGAACCTGCAAGCGCTGTGACTTCCCTCAGCTCACGCAGGAAATGGTTGTTTAGGTCGCCCCACGCTTTGGCGGTGAACGTCTCGTTGTCCGTCGGCCACCCGTCCGAGGCGCGCAGAGGCGGGGTCACGTCCTGGCCGTTGATGACTGCGAGCGTCCAATGCTGCCAGTAGTCCATATGCCACAACTCTTCGTAGAGGCT
>JBMDWS010000398.1:0-1729 GCA_048594695.1 Truepera sp.
GGCCAACGAGTGAGCGGTGCACCAGAGGTACTCGACGCTTCGGCCCTGATCGCATGGCTAAGGGATGAACCGGGTGCTTCCAAGGTCAGGCTCACCGGCGCAATCATCAACAGCGTGAACTGGAGTGAGGTGGTACAAAAAGCTCAGCAGAAAGGCATCGAGGTCGCAGGTATCCGTGAGGAACTGGAGATTTTAGGGTTGAGATTCAGAGTGTTCGGGCTCGAGGAAGCTGAAAGGGCCGCCGCCCTCTATCCGCTAACCAAAGCTTACGGTCTTTCGCTGGGGGACCGAGCGTGTCTGGCTACGGCGGCCCTCCTGGCAGGTGCAGCGGTGACGGCTGAGCACATCTGGACAAGGGCTGATCACGGGGTAATGATTCGGCTGATTAGATAAAGAGAGCCCAAGTCTTTCCTCAAACAACGTCTCCAAAAGCACACTTTAGACCTGATTTCCCCATTGCCTGAGCGCGACATTAGAGCCTTCCTCTTTTACAAACAGCTTAGGGTTGTTGTTAACCCGAGCAGAAATTTGTTTTGGCAATGCAAAAGACCCATCCTTCTTCACATAAAGGTTAAGAGCAACTATTTCATCAGCGATTTCTCGATAAGTCATCGCCTTTCCCCGATTATTCAACACCTCATAGATCGCATCATGTAAAGTCATAGCTTACCGCCCTTCTCAACAAAGTATGCTGCCAGGGTCAGCAATAAGCTATGAGGATTTTCAAACTCTCGCAACCTCATGAAC
The DNA here is from genome assembly GCA_048594695.1 of Truepera sp. Lineage (GTDB taxonomy): Bacteria > Deinococcota > Deinococci > Deinococcales > Trueperaceae > Truepera. Next base: position 748 of record JBMDWS010000398.1, read on the forward strand.
TAAGCAGATGCGCCCAGCACCCCGTCATCCACCTCTGGCCACAGCGCCTCAGGCTTTTTCACGGCTCGTCGTTAGGATCACAGTCTGCCCGGCTTCGGCCGCGTTGAAGGTGGCTTGCACGACCTCGACCCCTATCGCTTGAGCCTCCAACAGGCCATCTGCGGTAAATATTGGCTCGAGTCTTGCAAGCCTTATTCCCCTAGCCGCCAACACATTATGCTACTCTTGAAATTCGTGCCTTTGCGAATTGCCAATCGGTTCACATCTTTGAAAAATACCTCCTGGACGTTCGCTTGGCCTCCTCCTCTGGCGACCCTCTACATCAGCCTTTTGGGTATGGACGCCCTGCTCATCCTCTCTTCTGCCCTCAGGTCGTTTCTCACCGACTATCCTTATGAGTTCATCTCTTACGCCACATCGATGTGGCTGCTCGAGACCGACCGCGGCATTCCGGAAATTTTTGGCTACGTCAAGGCTCTAGCCTGTGCAGGTGCGCTCTACGGGTACATTCAGGACGATCACAAACTGGCCTGTAGGGGCTGGTCGCTCGCCTTTTTATGGGTATTTCTGGATGACGCGCTGCAGCTGCACGAAGTGTTCGGCCGGCTTCTCCTGGCGACCACAACATTACCTCCAATTTTTTCAGTGCACGCTTACCTCTACAGCGAGTCGGTACTGTGGCTGCTTGTGGGCGCACCGCTTGTTTTGGGGTTGATCTACGCGTACGTTGCCGAACCTTCAACGAGGCGCCTGTCCCGTCGGCTCGCGCTTCTTTTCGGCCTCCTTCTCCTGTTTGCCGGGATCGCCGACGGTCTGCACGCGTTTATCGATACCTCCTCAGCGTCCGAATTCTTTAAAAGCTTCATGACACTCCACGAGGACGGCGGCGAGCTGGTCGTTTTGATCCACCTACTAACGAACCTCGTCGGTTACAACCACCCCCAAAAGACTCAAACGCAATAACCACTCCCACGGGTCGAAC